>NZ_JBREBQ010000002.1:0-188445 GCF_052906625.1 Geobacillus sp. CCR
AATAATGTGCAAATGTTCGGAAATAATCTGCAAAACCTGGAATAATTCGCAAAGATTTTGCACATTATTTCCGAATCCGTCCGAAATAATTTGAAAAAGGGATTCTGAAATAATGTGCTAATTTACACTAATATTCTGCTCAACGTATAAAGGTCACCACCATTTAACAAATACTGCCTTGCAAAATTGTTTCGTATTTGATGTGGATGAATAGACAATCCTATTCGCTCTCCCGCTTGTTTTAGTTGCTTTTCAAACGAATGTACAGTAAGCGGAGTGTTTCTGGTGGTTGGAAACAGCAGTTCTGTATCTGTATATCTGTCCTTAAATCGTATGTAATGCTTTAATTCCCTCGCCATTACCTGTGAAAAATACACATATCGCTCTTTTCGCCCTTTTGTTTTTTTCACTAATATCATTCGATGCTTAAAATCAATATCATCAACCGTTAAAGCGAGACATTCACCAATTCTCATTCCCGTATCCTGTAACAGCATGGTAATGACTTTGTTTCTATACCCATGAAACGTTGTGTAATCAAATTGACTAAGCAACAAATTAAATTCCTCTTGGCTAATTCCCGCTTTTTGCTTTCTTTCCGTTTTAATCTGTTTGATTTTGTCCACAGGGTTCTTATGAATTTCTCCTTCTTCGTGCAACCAGTTAAAGAACACTTTAATGTTTCGAATGTAATTATTGATTGTGACGTTAGAGATTTTCTTATTGTAGTCTCTTCGGTTCTCAGGTCGATTGATTAACCTCGATGCTTCCCTATTGACTACCGTATATTTTCCTCTTTCTTGAAGGTAAGCAATGTACTGTCTTATATGTCCTGTACGAACAGCATCCACCTCTTCAATCCCGTGTTCGTTTTTTAAATAAGCGATAAATAGCTTTAATGATTGTTCATATGATGACAGCGTTTTTGGTGATAAGTTTTTGCTTTGGCAATACAGCAAAAAGTCCTGTAAATAAAAGTCCAATTCACTTAGCTTCATGATTTAACCTCCCCATCTCAATAAAAAGAAATACCCAATAAATCATTCGATTTATTGGGTGAGATGGAAAAAGTTTATTGGTTTAAAATCCGAGTTTTTAGTGTATTTTTTAAAAATTGGTTGGCTTAGCCTTTATACCTAAACCCTTGATACACTTACTCTTAAGAAGCTTTATGTTCCAATCTTAACTTGTCTGCCACCATTGCGATAAATTCCGAGTTTGTCGGCTTTGCCTTCGAGACGCTCACCGTATAGCCGAACAGCGAGGAAATCGATTCGAGGTTGCCGCGGCTCCAAGCGACTTCGATCGCATGGCGAATGGCGCGCTCGACGCGGCTGGCCGTCGTGTTGTATTTTTTCGCGATGTCCGGATAGAGCACTTTCGTGATGGAGCCGAGCAGTTCGATGTCGTGGTACACCATCGCGATCGCTTCGCGCAAGTACAGATAGCCTTTAATATGCGCCGGGACGCCGATTTCATGGATGATGCTCGTAATGCTCGCATCTAAATTTTTCGGTTTGTTGTCGCGCGCCTGGTAGGCAGAGCCGGTTTTTCTGACCATCGGCGCCGTTTTGCCATGAATCTGCCGAATGTGATGGACCAAATTCTCCATGTCGAACGGTTTTAAAATGAAGTAGGAAGCGCCAAGTTCCACTGCCTTTTTCGTGACATCCTCCTGGCCGAACGCCGTCAGCATAATGACGCTCGGCTGATGCTCACAACCTGCGCGGACTTTCTCAAGCACAGCCAACCCATCCAAGTGCGGCATAATGATGTCCAGAAGCAAAATATCCGGCCGCTTTTCCTCGAGCATATGAAGGCAATCTTGGCCGTTATACGCCGTGCCAATCACTTCCATGTCCGGCTGACTCGAGATATATTCGTCAAGCAATGTCACCAATTCGCGGTTATCATCGGCAATGCACACCTTAATGCTCAAAACGATCGTCCTCCCCCACTTTTTCTTGCTATGTAACATTCCATTAACGTACATTCGACAACAGCGGCAAAAAATCCTTTTATTTTTCAAAAAATAAAAATTATAACAAAAAACGAGCTCATTAGACAATATTCGTTTTCACCAGCGATGCGTTTGTCGAAAAATCTTTACACATTTCATTTTAACGGATGTTTCACCAAATATCTATGCCAAACCGGCAAAATTTTTGCCGCCTTTTTTGAAAAATTTTTAGTGGCAGCCTAACCAATATGGCGGAATCAATGAAGCCGCTCACAGCATTTCGAAACATTGACCTTGGGATGATCAGGAAGAGATGAATGGTGACCAAATCATCACTCGTCATTTCACCAAATATACGCAAGAATCGAATGTTGGCTGCCGGGAAAAAGCGAGCCGACTTTGTCAGCTCGCTTTCTTTTGTTTGCCGTATAGATCGATGCCTGCCTCTTGCAGCATCCACTCAATGTGGACGCCATAGCCGGATGTCGGATCGTTCACGAAAACGTGCGTCACTGCGCCGACAAGTTTTCCATCCTGAATGATCGGACTGCCGCTCATCCCTTGGACGATGCCCCCTGTTTTCTTTAACAAGCGCGGGTCCGTGACGCGAATCACGAGGCCTTTGGTCGCCGGAAATTTCTGCGGAATGGTGCTGACAATTTCCACGTCAAACTGCTCGACTTTGTCGTTTTCCACCACTGTCAATATTTTTGCCGGTCCTTCTTTCACTTGGTTCGCCAAGGCAACCGGGATCGGTTTTGTGAACGGACCGTTCGGCAGTGGTTTGATCAGCTTGCCGAAAATGCCAAACGGGCTGTTGGTGGTGATCGTGCCGATCACTTCTTCGCCGTCGGAAAAGCGGGCTAATTTTTCACCTGGATTGCCGCTCGTCCCTTTTTCGATCGATGTGACGGTCGAGCGCATAATTTGCCCGTTTTGCACGACAATCGGCTTTTTCGTATCCATGTCAGAGATGACATGGCCAAGTGCGCCATATGTTTTTGATTTGGGGTCGTAAAATGTCATCGTCCCGATGCCGGCGGCCGAATCGCGAATGTACAGGCCGATGCGGTACACATCGTCATGCTTGTCTCTCAGCGGAACGAGCTTCACCGTCATGGAGTGCTGATCGCGCAGAATTTTTAGATGAAGCGGTTTTCCCGTTTTGCCGGCCTCCTCGATGAAAGGGGAAAGGTCGCTCATGTTTTCGATTTTTTGGCCGTTAATGCCGATAATGATGTCGCCGACTTGAATGCCGGCTGCCTCTCCCGGCGATTTTTTCCCGTTTTCGGTTTCGACAAGGTGGTAACCGACGACAAGAACGCCGACGGTATTGAGCTTGACGCCGATCGATTGTCCGCCGGGAATGACTTTGAGCGTCGGCAGCACGTTGACATCCACTTGCTTGATCGGCATTCCGGCAACCTGCAACATCATCGTTTCATGTCCGCGGCGTTTCGCCTTTACAGACAGAGAACCGTTTTTTCGCTCAATATTGAGCGTTTCGGGAGCGTTTCGGTCATTGACGGCCGCTTGCACGGGAAGGGAAGCGGCAGGAAATTCAACCGCATCGCCTTCAAACAGGACAAGCTGCTTCGGAATTTGCCAATATTCCTTCATCGGTTTGGAAAAGGCGATGGCCGTCAATATACCAAGGAGAAGCACTCCTGCGATTTTTCGCGCCGTTTCTTTATTCAATGTCGTCCACTCTCCTCGCTCCCGCCTACACCATGCAAAAACGGTTACAGTTTTAATTTTGCCTGAACCGGGGAAAATATAATCGCCCTGTCGATAAAAAAGCTGCCCGGAATTGGATGGACTTGCATCCGGACAGCCGCGCGGCTTTTTGCTTATCTTTATGAAACACCGTAGTTCTCTTAAGGAAAGCGGGCGCCAAGGCAGAACAGGCAGGCGGAATCGGCCCGCTTTGAGAGGGATGCGCCTCCCCTCGACGAACAGGGGAAACAGGAATCAATGTTTCATTTTCGCCGCCAGTTCCAACAGCTCTTTGGCATGCCGTTTCGTCAATTCCGTCATCTCGACGCCGGAAATCATCCGCCCGATTTCTTTCACTTTCTCCTCCTCATTGAGCTTCCTCACGACTGTTTTCGTCCGTTCCCCATCCGTCTCTTTGGCGATCAACAAGTGCGTGTCCGCCATCGCAGCGACTTGCGGCAGATGGGAAATGCAAAGCACTTGCGACTGGCTGGCGATGCGGTAAATTTTTTCCGCCATTGCCTGGGCGACGCGTCCGCTGACACCGGTGTCGACCTCATCAAAAACAATCGACGTCACTCCTTGATGTTTGGAAAAAATCGTTTTCAACGCCAGCATAATGCGCGACAGCTCGCCGCCGGAAGCGACTTTGACGAGCGGTTTTAACGGCTCGCCGACGTTCGTCGAAATGTAAAACTCGACGACATCGATGCCATCTTCTTGGAACCTAACCGGCACGCCGTCGACCAAGGGAGCGTCAAGCGATCCTTCGCGCTTGGCAAATACGATGTCAAATTTCGTTTTGTCCATGTACAAGTCTTTCAGTTCTTGATGAATGCGCTCAATCAGGCGCCGGGCATATGTTTGCCGAACAGCGGTGACGTTTTTCGCCTCCGTGAGCAACTCGTCCGTCACCAGAGCGAGCTGCTGCTTAAGCTCATGCACATGCGTTTCGCGATTTTCGATTGTCTCGATTTCCTCGGCGATCGTCTCGGCATAGTGCAAAATATCGGCGATCGTCGCCCCGTATTTTCGTTTGAGCTGCCCGATTTCCGCGAGACGGCTTTCAATGGCATCGAGCCGCTCTGGGTCGTATTCCATCTCCTCAATTTGATCGCGCAGCTTGTACATGACTTCCTCGAGCAAATAGTAGCAGTTCGCCGTCGTTTCATGCGCATCTTTGAGCGCTGCATCCATGCCTGCGACGTCATCGAGATGGCGCATCGCCTCCCCGATGGAATCAAGCCCGCGTCCCTCTCCGGAGAGGGCCTCATAGCTTTTCTGCAGCGCGGTATAAATTTTTTGAAAATTGACGATGCGAACTTTTTCCTCCATCAGCCGCTCGTCCTCGCCCGGCTCGAGCGCCGCCTGCTCGATTTCACGCAGCTGAAACGTCAGCAAATCAAGCCGGTGCGCCATTTGCTGTTCATTTTCGCTCAGCTTTTTCAATTTGTTTCCGAGCTCCTCATACCGCTCGTAGACGGCGCGGTAGCGAGCAAGCGCCTCTGCCGCCTCTAGGCCGCCGAACTCGTCTAAAAGCGGCAGATGGCGGGACGGATCCATCAGTTCTTGATGTTCATGCTGGCCGTGAATATCAACAAGCGTCGCCCCGATGTCGCGCAGCACCGCCGTCGTGACGAGCTTGCCGTTAATGCGGCAGACGCTTTTGCCGTTGGCGAAAATATCGCGGCGCAACACGATCATGCCGTCGCTGGCGTCGATGCCAACGTCTGCGCATTTTTGCCAGCACGGATGGCGGTCATCATCAAGCAAAAACAGCCCTTCGATTTCCGCCTTTTCCGCTCCAAAGCGGACAAATTCAGCGGAGCCGCGTCCGCCGATCAACAAATGAATCGCGTCGATGATGATCGATTTGCCGGCTCCCGTTTCGCCGGTTAACACCGTCAGCCCTTTGTCAAACGACAACGAGAGCGACTCGATAATGGCGAAATTTTTAATCGACAGCTCGGCGAGCATTTCACCACTCCTTGCCTGTCCGATTAATTCCACTTTTGATTATAGCACGTATGTTCGGATTTGCAAACGAGGACCGCCCTGTCGTTCCGTCCTTGAACGTGGAACGGGAGCTGGGCCGGTCCTCGCCTAGAGCATGGACAACAGCTGGTCGGACACTTTTTCCGCATCTTTCGGAGTACGGCAGATGATCAGGCACGTATCGTCGCCGCAAATCGTACCGACGATTTCGTTCCAATCCAAATTGTCGAGCAAGACGCCGACGGCATGGGCGTTGCCCGGCAGCGTCCGCAACACAAGCAAGTTGCCCGTTCCGTCAAGCTTCACAAACACATCAACAAGCGCCCGCTTCAGCTTTTGCAGCGGATTGAAGCGCTGGTCGGACGGAAGGCTGTACTTGTAGCGGCCGTTGGCCATCGGCACTTTGACGAGCTGCATTTCTTTAATGTCGCGCGAGACGGTCGCCTGGGTGACGTTAAAGCCAGCTTCTCTCAGCCGGTCGACAAGCTCGTCTTGCGTTTCAATGTCATGGTTCATAATGATTTCGCGAATTTTAATATGCCTTTGCCCTTTGTTCACATTGCGCCACCTCCCCGCTTTTCAAAGTGCAGAGCAGATTGTCCGTCCCGCCGACGCTATTTGCCGCTTGGCTCCACGCTCCCCGCCCGCAATCGGGCATGCGCCTCGCTCACCACGTCGGCGACGGATGCTGGCAGTCGGTTTTCTCCCTCCCGGTTTCCTCCAGGATAGGCAGCATGAAGCAAAAATTCAATATTGCCGTCGCCGCCGGTAATCGGTGAATACGTTAAATGAAGAACATCGAACCCTTCCGCGCAGGCGAATTGAATGATCGATTCGAGCACTTCCTCGTGAATGTTCGGATCGCGGATGATCCCTTTTTTGCCGACCTTTTCCTTGCCGGCTTCAAACTGCGGCTTGACGAGAGCAATCACATCGCCGCCCGGCACCATGACCGTCTTGACGACCGGCAAAATGAGCCGCAGCGAAATAAACGAGACATCGATGACAGCTACTTCCGGCAGCCCTTTCGTAAACTGATCCGGCGTCACGTAGCGGAAGTTCGTCCGCTCCATTACAACGACGCGCTCGTCTTGACGCAGCTTCCAGGCAAGCTGGTTGTAGCCGACATCGACGGCATACGTCAGCTTCGCCCCATGCTGCAAGGCGCAGTCGGTGAAACCGCCGGTCGACGCGCCGATGTCAAGAACAATTTTATTTTCCACGCGAATATGAAACTCGCGCAACGCTTTTTCCAGTTTCAACCCACCGCGGCTGACGTACGGAAGCGGGTTGCCTTTCACCTCAAGCGGAATGTCAACCGGCACTTTTTCCCCGGGCTTATCGAGTCGAACGTCGTTTGAATAGACAAGCCCGGCCATGATCGCTCGCTTCGCCTTTTCCCGCGTTTCCGCCAGCCCTCGTTCGACAAGCAGCACATCGAGCCGTTCTTTTTTTCCTTTCATGTCTCAAGCCCTTTTCTGTTTTCTTGGCACCATCGTTTTGATGCGGTCGATGATATGGGTCGACGTCAGCCCGATTTCATTGAGCAGCTCGCTGACGCTTCCATGTTCGATAAAGCGGTCCGGGATGCCCATCCGTTCGATGACCGCTCCGTGATAACCATGATCATGAGCAAACTCCAACACAGCACTGCCAAAGCCGCCTTGCAGCACCGCCTCTTCGACCGTTAAGATCGGCAGGCGGCTCTCAAGCAGTTCGTGAAGCATCGCCACGTCCATCGGCTTCAAAAAGCGAGCGTTGACGACTTTCACCGATATGCCGTCTTTCGCCAGCTCGTCGGCCGCCTTAAGCGCCATCGAAATCGTCGTGCCAAACGTCAAAATCGCCGCATCGCAGCCGTCGCGCAACACTTCCCACGTGCCGATTGGGATTTCTTTCAGCTCCTCATCAAGCGGTACGCCAAGCCCGTTGCCGCGCGGGAAACGCATGGCGATTGGCCCGTCGTCGTAGCGGATGGCGGTGTACACCATGTGCTGTCCTTCGTTTTCGTCTTTTGGCATCATCAACACCAAATTCGGCACATGGCGCAAAAAGGCGATGTCAAACACCCCTTGGTGCGTTTCGCCGTCCGCCCCGACCAACCCAGCACGGTCAATGGCGAAAAAGACATTTAAGTTTTGCCGGCATACATCATGGACGACTTGGTCATAGGCGCGCTGCAAAAATGTCGAATAAATGGCCAAAAACGGTTTCATCCCTTGCGTCGCCAATCCAGCCGCGAGCGTTGTCGCGTGCTGCTCGGCGATGCCAACATCAAACATCCGATCTGGAAACTCGCTTGCGAACCCTTCCAGTTTCGAGCCGACCGGCATCGCCGGCGTAATCGCGACGATGCGCGGGTCGGTGCGAGCGAGCCGGCGCACGGTTTCGCTGACAAGCGCGCTCCATGACGGACCGGCCTCTTTCGTTTTGACAAAAGCGCCGGTTTCGATTTTGTACGGCCCTGTGCCGTGCCATGTGCCGACTTTGTCGTTTTCCGCCGGACTGTATCCTTTCCCTTTCTTCGTGATGACATGCACAAGCACCGGACCTTTCATCTTCTTCGCATAGCGCAAGTTCTCAAACAAATCCTCAAAATCGTGGCCGTCGACCGGGCCTAAATACGTAAACCCGAGCTCTTCGAAAAACACGCCGGAGACAAGCAAATATTTCAAGCTGTCTTTCAGCCGCTCGGCCGTCGCCGCCAGCTTGCCGCCGACCGCTGGGATGCGCTTGAGCAGCAGCTCCAGTTCATCTTTCACCCACTGGTATTTGCCGGCGGTGCGCAACCGACCGAGGATGTTGTGCAACGCGCCGACGTTCGGGGCGATCGACATTTCATTGTCGTTTAAGATGACAATCATATCCGTTTTCTCATGCCCGATATGGTTGAGCGCCTCAAGCGCCATGCCGCCGGTGAGCGCCCCGTCGCCGATGATCGGCACGATGTATTCATCCGTCCCTTTCAAATCACGGGCGATCGCCATTCCCATCGCCGCCGACAGCGACGTCGAGCTATGGCCCGTTTCCCACACGTCATGCTCGCTTTCGCTCCGTTTCGGGAACCCGGACAGCCCCTTGTATTGGCGGAGCGTGTCAAACGCGGCGGCGCGTCCGGTCAAAATTTTATGCACGTATGACTGGTGTCCGACATCCCAAATGAGCTTGTCTTTTGGGCTGTCGAATTCGCGGTGGAGGGCGATCGTCAGCTCGACGACCCCTAAGTTTGGGCCGATATGTCCGCCCGTTTTCGACAACTTCTCAATTAAAAACCGCCGAATCTCGGCGCTTAACCGTTTCAGCTCAGGAATGGACATGTTTTTGACAACGCGCGGATGGTCAATTTTTGTCAAGTCCAACAAAGATCACTCGCTTTCATTCTGTCGTTCTCCGAGCCGTTTCTCCTCGTACAGGTAGTATTATTATACATGATCCGGCGCGAAAAATCGACTTTTCCCGCCAACGCAGCCCGTCACCACCTAGGACGCGTTTTGTGGTGTATCTATAGAACTTGCGGCGGCCGCCCGGCGGAAAACAACCAAAAAAACAAGGCCGCCTCCGCCCCGAAGGAAAGCGAACAACGGGAACAAGAGGCCGCCGCCCCGCATCAGTGGTCGCGGACCGCGACAAGCTCGCAAATGTAGGCCAGCACCGCGTCATCGATTTTGGCTTGTTGCAAATGGCGCTTCGCGGCGTCGATGTGAAACGCCAGTTTCTCTTTGGCACCGCCTAGCGAAAGAAGCGCCGGATATGTCGCCTTCTTGTTGTCGCGGTCGCTGCCGACTCGCTTGCCGATTTTTTCTTCCATTCCTTCAATGTCCAAAATATCGTCGCGAATTTGAAAGGCGAGGCCTAAATGTGCGGCGAACTCGTTGAGTTCGCGCGTCTGCCGACCATCGGCGCCGCCAAGCAGGGCGCCGGCGTGCACGCTGTATTGCAACATTTTCCCCGTCTTATGGCGGTGGATGTATTCCAGTTCCGCAAGCGCCAGCGTTTTTCCTTCCGCCTCCATATCAGCCGCCTGTCCAGCGACCATGCCTTCCGGGCCGGCCGCCTTCGCGAGCTGCTCGATGAGCTGCAGCCGGACGGAAGGCGGAACGCGGTCGTCATCAACCTCGGCGATCAATTGAAACGCATACGTAAGCAAGGCGTCCCCGGCCAAAATGGCCATCGCCTCGCCGAACACTTTATGGTTCGTCGGTTTGCCGCGCCGCAAATCATCGTTGTCCATGCTTGGCAAATCATCATGAATGAGCGAGTACGTATGGATCATTTCAATGGCGCAAGCGACTGGCAGACCGATCGCCGGGTCTTTGCCAAGCGCTTGGATGGTCGCCAGCAACAAAAGCGGGCGGATTCGTTTGCCGCCGGCCTCAAGCGAGTAGGCCATCGCCTTTTTCAGCGTCTCCGGCCCACGAAGCCGCGCCATATAGGAGGAAAGCGCCGCCTCGACGGCCCGTTTTTGTTCGTTGAGAAACTGTTCAACCGAAAGCTGCGCCACCCGTCACTCCTCCTCCGGCGAAAAAGGGACAAGCTCGCCGTCTTCACGCAGCATGTACTCCAACTGTTTCTCCACATGCTGCAATTTATCATGGCAAAGCTTGGACAGTTTCATGCCTTCTTGAAAAAAGGCGATCGCCTCCTCAAGCGGCACGTTCCCTTCCTCGAGCTTTTCGACGATTTCCTCCAGTTTTTTCATCGCTTCTTCAAACGTCATCTCTTTTTCTTCGCTCATACGTGTTTTTCCTCCACTCCCGTCACTTGACAATCGACTCGTCCGTCTTGAACTTGAATGGAAAGATGCTCGCCGATTCGAAGCTGGTTCGTTCGTTTCACGAGCTCGCCCTGCTCATTGTACACCAAGCTGTAGCCGCGCTCCATGATGCGAAGCGGACTGAGCGCCTCAAGCCGGGCGAGGTTGGAGCGAAAGCGGAACCGATGGCGCTCCACCGCGGTGCGCATCGCTTTTTCCAGCGCATTGGCGGCCGCCTTTTGCCGTTCTTTCATCCGCTCAAGCTCTGCAGCTGGATGGTGCCGCCATAGTCTCATGTCAAGCTCATGCAACCGCTGACGATGTTTGTCGACGAGCCGTTCGCGTTGGCGGCTAAGCCGCTCAAGCAACGCATCAAGCTGCTGTTCTTTTTGTTCATAGAGCCGCTTGGGATAGCGGAATGCGTAGGATCCTTGCAGCCGGCGAAGCTGCTCTTTATCAGCGGCAAGCTGCTCTTTCATGGCGCGGATGAGCCGCCATTTCCGCTCGGCGAGCCGCTCAGCGAGCTCCCCAACATGCGGCGCCGCCATCTCAGCTGCTGCCGTCGGCGTCGGCGCCCGCAAATCGGCGACAAAGTCGGCGATCGTAAAATCTGTTTCATGGCCGACAGCGGAAATAATCGGTATTTTTGAGGCGAAGATGGCGCGAGCGACGATTTCTTCATTGAACGCCCACAATTCTTCGATCGAGCCGCCGCCGCGGCCGACAATCAGCACATCAACCCCGCCGAACGAATTCGCCCGCTCGATGGCGCGCACGATGGAGGGCGCCGCCCCGTCCCCTTGAACGAGCGCTGGAAACAAAATGACTTTAGCGAGCGGATAGCGGCGGCGAATCGTCGTCATAATATCGCGCACCGCCGCTCCAGTCGGCGATGTAACGACGCCGATGCAGCGAGGGAAGGCTGGAAGCGGCTTTTTATGGACCGGCGAAAACAACCCTTCCGCCTCGAGCCGCTGCTTCAGCTGTTCGTAGGCTAAATAGAGGCTTCCGACGCCTTCCGGCTGCATTTCTTTGACATAAAGCTGATAGTTGCCGTTCGGTTCATAGACGGAAATTTCCCCGCGCGCGAGCACGTTCATCCCATCTTCAGGGCGGAACGGCAAATGCTGGTTGTAGCCGGCGAACATGACGGCGGCAATGCGTCCTTGGCTGTCTTTCAACGTAAAATACATATGGCCGCGCGAATGCTGCTTAAAATTCGAAATCTCGCCCTTCACCCATAGATCGCGCAAATGCGGGTCGACATCGAACTTGCGTTTGATGTACTTCGTCAACGCCCCGACCGTCACATATTTCACTTCCACTGATCCTGCCCTCACTTTGCGGCCAGCTGCCGTGCCGCTTCAATCGTGTTGTGCAAGAGCATTGTAATCGTCATCGGCCCGACTCCACCCGGCACCGGCGTAATATAGCCAGCCACTTCTTTCACAGCGTCAAAATCGACATCGCCGCACAATTTGCCGTTCTCAAGCCGGTTGACGCCGACGTCGATGACGACCGCCCCGGGCTTGATGTGTTCCGGGCCGATGAGGCGCGCCTTGCCGACAGCGACGATCAAAATGTCCGCCTGCCGAGTGATGGCGGCCAAATCCGGCGTTTTCGAGTGAGTGTAGGTGACGGTGGCATGTTCGCGCAAAAACAGCTGGCCAACCGGTTTGCCGACGATGTTGCTTCGGCCGACGACGACGACGTGCTTGCCGGCGATGTCAATGCCGGCCGATTGCACCATCACTAAAATGCCATGCGGAGTGCAAGGGAGAAACGCCCGTTGGCCGATCATCATTTTTCCGACATTGATCGGGTGAAACCCATCGACATCTTTTTCCGGTGCGATCGTTTCAATGACCGACCATTCGCAAATGTGATCCGGCAGCGGCAGCTGCACTAAAATGCCGTGCACCGCCGGATCGACGTTTAACTCGCGGATTTTCGCAAGCAGCGTCTCTTCGTCGATCGCCGCCGGAAACGTGTAAAGGAACGAGCGAATGCCGACCTCGGCGCACGCTTTTTGTTTTCCTTTTACATACGAATGCGATGCCGGATCGTCGCCGACTAGAATGACGGCCAGCCCCGGCTCAACGCCGTCCGCTTTCAACTGTGCGGCTTCATCCGCCAATGCGGTGCGAATCGTCCTCGCCATCTCCGTTCCGCTAATGATTTGTGCTGTCATCGTGTTTCGTTCCCCTCTCCTCGTTCATCGTTCGATATCTGCCCGCGATGCAGCCGGTTTTATTTTTGCAGCGCCGCCTTCACTTTCGAAAGCACGCCGTTGACAAAACTTCCGGATTTCCAATCGCCGAATTTTTTCGCCAGCTCGACCGCCTCATCGAGGCTGACGCTTACCGGCACATCATCGGCGTATTTCATCTCGTACGTCGCCATGCGCAAAATGGCGCGGTCAACGTTGGCGACGCGTTCAAGCGTCCATTTTTCCAAATTGGCGCGCAACAGCTCGTCAATCTCCTCCTGGTGCTCGACGACGCCAAAGACGAGCTGGCGCAAAAACGGGTCGATGTCGCCGCCGCCCGTGACATTGTGGAGCGCCTCGTCTGGTGGAATGCGTCCGACATCGATTTGAAACAGCGCCTGCAACGCCTTTTCCCGTGCTTCATGCCGCTTCATGGCGGTCCCCCTTTCCAAAAAAACGAACATTCACAATGAAATCATATCATATTTTTCGGAAAAAGCCAGCCTTTTCCCACAAATCATTCGCGCTGCCGTTGGTTGCGCCACAACGGCCTCGTTCATTACAATAACAAACTTTGGCCAAAAAAACAAAAAGGCAGCCGCCGAAAAAGCAACTGCCTTGCGAGATCACTGTTCGACCACGCCTTGTTCCTGCTTGCCGCCCTCAAACTGGATGCCGACGATATGAACGTTCACTTCGCTCGCCTCGAGGCCGGTCATGTTCCAAAGCGCCTGGCGCACATTTTCCTGCACCTTTTTCGCCACGTTCGGAATCGATGCGCCAAACTGGACGAGGCAATAAAGATCGATGACGACGCCGTCGTCGCGCAAATCAACCTTGACGCCTTTGCCATGGTGTTTCTTTCCAAACCGCTCGGCGACGCCGGCGGCAAAATTGCCGCGCATTTGCGCGATGCCGTCGACTTCTGACGCCGCGATGCCAGCGATCACCTCAATCACTTCCGGTGCAATTTCCACCTTGCCGAGCGCCGGGTACACTTGCTCTGTTTCAAAGACATGCTCAGACATAAGGCACCTCCTATTCCGCCTTCATAATATCATATAACTCCAAAAACTTCGTATTAAACTCACCGCTTTGAAAATTCTCATGCTCCATTAATTTTATGTGGAACGGAATCGTTGTATGAATGCCTTCGATGATAAACTCCGAAAGCGCCCGTCTCATGCGGGCGATCGCTTCCGCACGCGTCGGCGCATGAACGATCAATTTGGCGATCATCGAATCATAATACGGCGGGATCGTATAGCCTGGATAGACGGCGGAATCGACGCGCACGCCCGGGCCGCCCGGCGGCAGGTACATGGCGATTTTCCCCGGCGACGGCATAAAGTTTTTCGCTGGATTTTCGGCGTTGATCCGGCACTCGATCGCCCAGCCGTTAAACGTGACGTCCTCTTGGGTGATCGACAGCTTTTCACCGGCGGCGATGCGGATTTGCTCCTTGACCAAATCGATGCCGGTGATCAGTTCAGTGACCGGATGCTCGACTTGAATGCGCGTATTCATCTCCATGAAGTAAAATTGTTTGTTCCGGTGGTCATAAATAAATTCAACCGTACCGGCGCCGGTGTAGTTGACCGCTTTCGCCGCCTTGACCGCCGCCTCGCCCATCTTCCGGCGCATCTCGTCGTCAAGCGCCGGCGACGGCGCTTCCTCGACCAGTTTTTGCAACCGGCGCTGGATCGAGCAGTCGCGCTCACCGAGATGAATCGTATTGCCGTACGAATCAGCGAGCACTTGAATTTCGACATGGCGGAAATCTTCGATATATTTTTCAATATAGACGCCTGGGTTGCCAAACGCCGTCGCCGCTTCCTGCTGGGTGATGTTGATGCCTTTGACGAGCTCGCCTTCGTCGCGGGCGACGCGGATTCCTTTCCCGCCGCCGCCGGCCGTCGCTTTAATGATGACCGGATAGCCGATCTCTTCGGCAATCGCCCGCGCCTCATCAAGGCTTTCGATAACCCCGCGCGACCCAGGCACGATCGGCACCCCCGCCTCGCGCATCGTCTCGCGAGCGATGTCTTTAATGCCCATTTTTGCAATCGCTTCCGGACTTGGGCCGATAAATGTCACGTTGCATTCACGGCACAGCTCGGCGAACGCTTCATTTTCCGCCAAAAACCCGTAACCGGGGTGGATGGCGTCACAGCCAGTCAGCGTGGCGACGCTCATAATGTTTGTGAAATTTAAATAGCTGTCTTTCGAAGCGGTCGGCCCGATGCAGTACGCCTCATCAGCCAGCTGCACGTGCAAGGCGTCGCGGTCGGCTTGCGAAAAGACAGCGACCGTCTCAATCCCAAGCTCGCGGCAGGCGCGGATGATGCGGACGGCGATTTCCCCGCGGTTCGCCACCAACACTTTTTTGATCATCGTCCGTTCTCTCCCTTATTCAGGCTTGACTAAAAACAACGGCTGGCCATATTCGACGAGCTGGCCGTTTTGCACCAACACCTCGACAATTTCGCCATCGACTTCCGCTTCAATTTCATTAAACAGCTTCATCGCCTCGATGATGCAGACAACCGTGTCTTTTTTCACCTTGTCGCCCGGCTTCACATACGGCGGCTTGTCCGGCGCCGGCGCTGCGTAGAACGTGCCGACCATCGGCGAAGTAATTTGATGCAAGTTGCCTTCCACAGCCGGCTTTTCTTCTTTGACTACCGGCGTTTCCGCTTTCGGTGCCGGCGCTTCTGAGGCCGCTGCTTGAACGGGAGCAGCTGCCGAAGCCGGTTCGACCGCTGCCGGAGCGGCAGGCGCCGGCGGCGCGACCGCCGTCTGTGCGGCCGCAGCCGACGCAACGGCGACAGCAGCCGTTCCTTTTTTCATATGTACTTTTGTTTCGCCTTGTTCGTATACGAATTCGTCAATTGAGGACTGGTCGACCAAGCGGATCAATTCACGGATTTCTTGAATTTTCATCGATCTCACACCTTTCTCCAAGTATCGTGCAGCCCGTTCCTTTCTGGCGGTGCCTAAACGTGTCCATAACGATTATACACACAACAGTAGGACAAACAAAAGACTTTTCCGCAAAAAAAGAAGCTGCCCTAAAGAGCAGCGCGTTCATCCAGCCGGCTGAAACTCAACCGTCACGTATTCAGCATCGGGTATTTCTTTTTTCACCATATGAATGACTTCATTCGCCGATTTAGCTGAGCTTTGTTTCGCTTTGATCGTCACGCGCACTTGGTTGTCATCGGCGCGCACGAGCACGTCTTCATAACCGCCTTTCGATTTGATGAGCGTCTCCAACGTTGCTTCTTTTTCGGACAATGCTTGCAATTTTTCAATTTTGTCGAGCGCTTCACTTTTTTCTTCCGCCGTCGCGTTCGCTGAAGCGACAATGGCGTTCAGCTCATCGCGCAGCCGGCTCCGTTCATCCTCAATTTTCATGCGCAGCGCTGTAAACAAGTCGTCGCCCGTTTCGCCAGACGCGGACGGCTTTTTCGCCTCTTCGACAGCGACGCTCGGCTGATCGGTTGTTTTTTCCGTTTTCTTATTGGCGGTAAATGCCGGACTGTCGTTCATATTTTTTGGCGCTGTCACGTAATAGACCGACAGCACAACGACCAAGCTCAACATCGTCAACAGCCATACGGTTTGTTTTTTCAACATGCCGATCTCCTCCCCTTACCCGGTCATTTTTTCGGCAAGACAGCGACGCGGTAGCTCGGAACGTTTAACACGCGCGTCACCGCCTCGACGATCCATTTTTTGATTTGCAAATTATCCGCCCCTTTGGCGACAACGAGAACGCCGCGGATGTCCGGCTTTTTCGTGGCGACGACAAGCGGCGTTTCTTCTTCGCCGTTATGAATAATGATGACTTCTTCATTGGTCGACTCGTTTTCGATCGTCCGCTTCCCGCCTTCCTTGTCGCTCTCTTCCGTTGTCTGCTGCTGAGTCGAACGCTTTTTCTCATACAGTTTCAACTCCGTGGAATCGAGATTGACGACGACCGTGACATCATCCACCCCTTCGATCGCCTCAAGAGCGGCTTTCAGTTCTTTTTCGTACCGCTCCTCATAGGCGGCGATCACTTTCTCTTTCGTCTCCTTGCTTGCCAGGAATGCCGGCTCGGCTGGAGCGGACGGCTGCCCGGCGGAAGGCTTCGCTTCGGCTTCCTCTCCACTGTTTGCCCAATGGCTTGCCGCCATCAAGGCGACACCAGCCAACAGCAGGACGACGACGTACGAAAACGGCCATTTTTTCTGTGCTCCTTCCCCGTCTTTCGGCGCTGAAGAAAAGAGCCGTTTGATGAGCGGCAACATCCCCCCTCTATTCCCTCCCCCTAAATTGCACGTCAATTTTATCTTCATCGATTTCCCATCGGCCGGCGAGAAAAGCGCGCACCTCCTCTGCCAGCGAAGCATCGCCCTCCGGCAAAGCCGGCGGCTTCGTCGTATCGATGACAACCGGTTCCACCAAACCGGCTGACTTCTGTTTCGAAAGGACGACCTCAATCGTCTTGATGTCATCCGGCATGCGCCAGTCGTCGCCTGGCTTGGCGTAAACGTTGACATCCGCTTTCAGCCCATACTTTTCCATCAACTCCTCATTGACATCGTTTTCGAGCTGGACAGCCATTTGTTTTAAAATATATGCGCGTTGCGAGGCTTGTATTTCTTTTTTCTGCTGTTCGATTTGATTTTTTATTGCCTCCTCCCCCGCACGGCCGTTGGAAAAATGGACGAGCGCCGACGCGATGAGCTGCTCGGGATCAACGGAAGCGAGCCGGAGCACCGGAGCGAGCATCACGAGAACGAGCATAAGCCCGACAGCCATTTTCACGTATTTTTGCATCGTCCCCGACGGCAGCAAAAAATCGATGATGACAGCAAACAACAAAAACAAAATGATGTTTGTCACCCACTCAATGACTAGCTGCATAGCGCTCCCCCTAGCGGACCATCATCGTAATGTTTCCGGCCATCACCATGACGGTGAGGCTTAAGAAAAACATGAGCGACACAATGAGCAGCGCCGCCAGCACGTAAGCGATGCTTTTGCCGATGATGTTGAGGCAGGACAATACCGGTCCGCCGCCAAGCGGCTGCAGAAGAGCAGCCGATAGTTTGTAGACGATGACGATGGCGAAAATTTTCACCGCTGGAAAGATGGCGATCATGAGCAAAATCGCCGCCCCGACCAACCCGACCGTATTTTTCAACAGCATGGAAGCGGCGACGACCGTATCGGCGGCATCAGTGAACAGCTTGCCGACGACCGGGATGAAATTGCCGGTGACAAATTTCGCCGCCCGGAGCGCCACGCCGTCAGCCACGGCCGCTGTCGCTCCTCGCACGGACATGACGCCAAGGAACACGGTCAAAATGAGGCCGAGCAAACCGAGGGAGGCTTTGTTGAGCAAATCGGCGAGCTGAGTCGCCTTGTAACGGTCGCTGAGCGTGCTGACGACAGAAAGCAGCGCAGCCAAAAGCAAAAGCGGCAAGGTGACGTATTCAACGACCGTGCCGGTGGTGTTCATCACAAACAAAATGATCGGGTGGAAAAACGCCGCCGACGCGACCCCGCCGGAAGTGGCGAGCAGGGCGAGCAGCAGCGGAACGAGGGCGATGATGAAATGGCTCATCGTCCGCACCGCCTCAAGCGCATAATCCGCCGCGAGGCGAAAGCTGTTTAAGGCGATCAACAAGAGCACCATATAGACGACCGCCTGGGCGATTTTGCTTACTTCCTGCTGAGCGAACGCATTTTGCAGCGATTGCAGCACCGTGCTGAAGACAGCAAGCAAAATGAGCGTGCCGAGCAGTTTGCCGTTCACCTGCAGTTCATAAAACAAATAGCGGGCGAGCGCCTTCAGCCATTCGGACGGCGACCATTGCTTGTCGCCGCTTAAAAAATCGGTGAGCGGCCCTTTCTCGCTTTCCGGCAAAAACCCTCCATACTCGCTGACGATCGTTTCCCAATAGCGGCGGATATCGCTCACATCGAGCTGAGCGAGCTGCTCGCTGACCGACGGTCCATCGCTTGCGGCTTGTACGACCAACGGACAAAAAAAGAGAGAAAGCAGCCCGACAATAAGGAACGCTGTTCGCTTCAATCCGTTCCCCCCTTTAGCGCGCCGACGGGATGAGGCCGATGACCGCTTCAATGATCGCCGTCAAAATCGGGACCGCCAGCGCCAAAATGATGATTTTTCCGCCGAGCTCAATTTTGGCGGCGATCGCCCCTTGGCCGGCGTCTTTGGAAATTTGGGCAGCGAACTCGGCAATGTAGGCAATGCCGATGATTTTCAGCATCGTCTCTAAATACACCATCTGAATATGGGCGCCTTCGGCCATTTTTCGCAACATCGCCAAAATGCTGCTGATTTGATCGACCAACAACAGAAAAATGGTGCAGCCGACAAACACGGTCAACAAAAAGGCGAGATTCGACTTTTGCTCTTGCAGCAACACGACCAAAAACGTCGCGATCAACCCGAGGCCGACGATTTGCAAAATGTCAATGGCCGATCCCTCCTACCCGCGGAACAAAAAGACATCCTTGATTTTTTGGAACAAATCGCTGACGATGGAAGCGACCATAAACAAAATATAAATAAAGCCGAGCAGCGTCACCCATTGGGCGTATTCTTTCCTCCCCATCTGATCGAGCACCGTATGCAAAAACGCGATGACGATGCCGACGCCGGCGATTTTCAAAATGAGATCGACATCGATGCCCATGATTCTGCCTCCTGTCTACATGAGTAAAATGACGAGCAGCAGGCCGGCCAACACGCCTAAACTTTTCGCCATCTTGGCGTAGCGCGCCTGGTTGTCTAGCGCTTCCGCTTCCTCCCGCTCAAGATGGGCGAGCGCCAGCGCGATTTGCTTTTGCTGGGTGAGCCGGTCGTATTGGCCAAGCGTGGCGCCAAATTGTTTCATCACTTCAAATTCTCCTTGCTTTAGAGCGGTTTTTCCCCATACGGATCGCAAGCTTTTTTCCCATGCCTCGGCGGCGCTCGTTTCTTCTGTGCATAACGCGGCGGCAAACCGCTCGAACAATTCGGACAACGGGGCGGCCGTTTGCCGGGCGAGATGCATAGCGGCGTCGGCAAGCGGCGTATGGCCATACATCACTTCCGCCTCAAGCGCCCTCAGCGCCGCTTTCAGCTGGCGGAGCTGGCGCGGCCGCTCGTGCAACACGCGGGCGGCGGCAAACCCAAGCCATGTTGAGGCGGCGAGAATCAACAGAGCGCCAAACCATTTCATCGATGGACCACCGCCCTTTCATACAGCACCGTTCCGCCAGCGTCGAGAATGCGTCGGATTGAGCCGGGATGGGGAATGTTGGTCAGCTCAATAAACCGTTCAAACACCTTTTGTTCCATCACCGGTCCGAGCGTCGGACGCTGCCAGACGTCTTGGATGTTGCGGCCGTGCACAGTCGTCCATACAGAGACGCCAGCATTGGCCGCTTCAAGCACTGCCTCGCTGTCCTCCTCGCGCCCGATTTCGTCGACAATCATGACATCAGGGCTCATCGAGCGGATCATCATCATCATCCCTTCCGCTTTCGGGCAGGCGTCCAACACGTCAAGGCGCGGGCCGAACGAAAACTGAGGAATCCCTTTCACACAGCCAGCGATTTCCGATCGTTCGTCAACGATCGCCACCTTTTGCGCCGGAATGCGCCTCGTCCCGCTGCTAATCAAGCGCGCCGCATCGCGCAGGAGCGTCGTTTTTCCCGTCTGCGGCGAGCCGATGATCATCGTATGACGCCAGCGGCCGTCGTACACATACGGAATCAGCGGCTCGGCGATGCCGATCTGTTCCTTGGCGATGCGAATGTTAAACGAGGAAACATCGCGGATCGCTTTCACCTTGCCCCCTTCAGTAATGACTTTGCCGGCCAGCCCAACGCGATGCCCCCCCTCAATCGTCATAAATCCGCGCTTCAGCTCTTCTTCGACGGCATAGATCGAATAATGACTCAATTTGTTGAGCAAATGCACGCCGTCTTCTTTCGTCACTTCATACGGCAGCAATCGGGCCGTTCCGTCGACGATCACCTCAAGCGGCCGGGAGACGCGGATGCGGATTTCTTCAATTCCGCGGCGGCATGAAGGAAGATGGTGCTGCAACGCGGCGGCGACCGTTTTCGGCAAAATTCCCCACACCGCTTCCATGGCCCTCCCCCTTTTCTTGTGGACTAGTTCATATGTATGGGCGGAATGCGCCGTTTATGCCTTACTTGTAAATTGCGAACAAAATGAGCGCTATCCCGAGCGCCACAAGCCCAAGCCGTGAAAACGAGAGCTCGTCCGCAAGCGAAAGCAGTCCAATCGCCATGGTCACCATCATGACGGTTGGACCGACGACAGCAAGCGCGGCATTAACGGCAAGCGCTTTTTTCACGTCATTGAACACAAGCATCAACAGCGCCGCGCTCAGTTCAATGAACGCGGACACCATCCGCATGCCAGCCATGGCCATAACGGACGGGTCGATCGATCGCAGCCAATGTTTCATGTTCCCCTCCTGTTTTGCCAAATGGGATCGATTAGTACAAACGTATGCGAAAACAAGCCGTTTCAGAAGAAGTTTTTACTGAGGAAAACGATGGGGGAGAGCAAAACGGCGCCCATTTTGCGCATAAAAAACACCGCCCCGGAAGGTGTCCGAGACGGTGCCTGTCGGGCTTGCGCTTACGCCCGCGAAACGTACGTGCCGTCGGCCGTATTAATGATGAGCGTGTCGCCTTCGTTGACGAAAAACGGCACTTGAACGACAAGGCCGGTTTCGAGCTTCGCCGGCTTCGAACCGCCAGAAGCGGTGTCACCTTTAATGCCCGGCTCTGTTTCGACGACTTTCAGCTCGACGGTGTTCGGCAGCTCGACGCCGATCGTTTCGCCTTGGTACATCATAATAAATACTTCCATATTCTCTTTCAAGAACTTCAATTCATGCTCGATTTGTTTCGCCGGCAGCTCGATTTGTTCGTACGTTTCCATATCCATAAAAACGTGTTGGTCGCCGTTGGCGTACAAATATTGCATTTTGCGTGTGTCGATTTGCGCCCGGTTCACTTTTTCGCCGGCGCGGAACGTCCGCTCCTGAATGGCGCCGGTGCGCAAATTGCGCAGCTTCGAACGGACGAACGCCGCCCCCTTGCCCGGCTTGACGTGCTGGAATTCAAGGACGCGCCAAATCTCGCCGTCCACCTCAATCGTAAGTCCTGTGCGAAAATCGTTGACTGAAATCATTAGCCGAAATCCTCCTCACGCAATCCATTATAAAATGATCAGTTCTTTTGGCGAATGGGTGAGCGCTTCGTTCCCGTCAGCAGTGATGACCGTATCGTCCTCGATGCGCACCCCGCCAAGCCCCGGGATGTAAATGCCCGGCTCGACGGTGACAACCATGCCTGGCTCAAGCACGACATCCGAACGGAACGAAAGCGTCGGCCCTTCGTGAATTTCCAATCCAATCCCATGGCCGGTCGAATGGCCGAAATAGTCGCCATACCCTTTTTCGCGGATGTAATCGCGCGTGAGCGCATCAGCCTCTTTGCCGGTCATGCCTGCCTTGAGCCCGTTCATGCCGCGTTGCTGCGCTTCAAGAACGATGTCATAGATCGTCCGCAGCTCCACGCTAATGTCGCCGACGGCGACCGTTCTCGTAATGTCGGAACAATACCCTTTATAGTAAGCCCCGAAATCAAGCGTGACGAGCTCGCCGCGCTCGATCGTTTTCTCTGACGCCACCCCGTGCGGCAGCGCCGAACGGTAGCCGGAGGCAACGATCGTATCAAAGGAGGACGAAGACGCCCCTTGTTTGCGCATAAAAAATTCCAGCTCATTCGCCACTTCGATTTCTTTAACGCCTGGACGGATGAACGACAAAATGTGCGAAAACGCCGCATCAGCGATTTCTGCTGCTTCCTTTAATATCTTAATCTCTGCCTCTGACTTAATCAAGCGCAATTTTTCTACGAGCCAAGACGTTGGCACGAGTTCAGCGCGGATGGCTTCTTCATACGACTTGTATGCGGCATAGGTGACATGTTCTTGCTCAAAGCCAAGCCTCTTGATGCCAAGCCGCTTCACCTGATTGGCAATTTCTTCGATGATCGGCCCGCTGTGCTGGACGACTTCAAACCCTTGGGCTTGCCTCGATGCTTGTTCGACGTAGCGGAAGTCCGTAACCAACACCGCCCCTTGACGGCTGACAAGTACAGCGCCGGCCGTGCCAGTAAACCCGGTCAAATAGCGGCGGTTGTAGCCGTTTGTTACTAACAGCCCGTCGATATGCTGCTCGTCAAGAAGCTCCCGAAGCTTTTCCAGCTTTTCCATGTTTCCGTCTCCTCTTCCCTTAGAGTGTGCTCGTCTCCTCCGCTGCCTGCGTCGAGAGCGGAGAAAATCTTCGCGGTCAGGATGACGCGAAAGACCTCGTAGGCGCGCCAGTTTCACGAGCGCCCGCAGCAGCCATGGACTGATGCTGAAACATGCAAAACCTTCTTTATTTTACCATAAAGATGGTCGTTTCCGCTAGACGTCCGCGCGGCGCTTGATGCAGCACTTACTTCAGCGGATGAGAGTGAAAAGAAGCTTCGTCAGTTTCCTTCATTTTCCGCCTCTTTTCCGACATTTAACGCCGTTCGATTCATTTCTTGCGTTTCAAAAGAAATCGAATACCCGACAAATACGCCATATAAAATGTATAAGCAAAGCGTCGTAATAATCGTATTCGTTTCTAAATCTGCAACTGGTTGGACGTTTGGAAACAGTGGATTAAACAAATAAAAGACAATCATCCAAAGCACCACGCCATATACCATTCCCGCCCACATACCGGCGATCTTGCGCAGGAACGCGTAGTACAAAAGCGCCGCCGCAATGGAAATGATGCCGATCAGCACGATGGCCGCATAATTGCCGGCTTTCCCATATTTCCAGTCCCCGGCAACCCACGGGATGAGAATCATATTCGGACTGATTTCACTGAAATGGAAAAAATAAGCCAAATAGCCGATCAAACTCCAAAACACCCCGCCGACAAACCCGATGATGATCGTTTTTTGTATGAGCGTCATCGGCCGCTCCGTCTCCTCCTGCTCAAGCTTCCCTTTTTGTTCCGCCATCATCGTGCACCTCCTTGTCAGTTAGTATGACCGACAGCCGACCGTCCCATGAATCAAACGAAAAAATGACCGCCCTTGTGTAAATCATGGATTTTTTGGAAATCATAATAGTAGCATCAACCTAGAGGTTTCCGGATGTTTCTTGTAGAATAAAATAATAAACATAAAAAATAGGTTGGTGTTGGCCTGATGAAATCATCAATGGAGAAACCGTTATACGGCGGCCAAGCGGTCGTTGAAGGGGTGATGTTTGCCGGCAAGACGCACTCCGTCACCGCTATTCGCCGTCATGACGGGACGATTGACTATTTTACGCTGCCTCGCCGCAGCCATCCGACGCTGGCTGCCCTGAAAAAAATCCCGTTTGTCCGCGGCATTGTCGCCATTATTGAGGCGAGCGCAAACGGGGCCAAGCATTTGCAGTTTGCCAGCGAACAATATGAGGCGTCCTCGGACGAAAAACAGGCCGCCGAAGAAAACCGCTCCAAATTCGGGCTGATTCTCGGCGCCGCCGTCATCGGTGTGCTATCGTTTTTATTCGCCAAAACCATTTTTACGCTCGTTCCGGCGCTCGCCGCCGACGCCTTTAAACCGCTCGTACCGGGGAAAATGGGGCAAATTTTGCTTGAAGGAGCCTTTAAGCTTGCTCTTTTGCTCGGCTACATTTACTTTATTTCGTTGACGCCGCTTGTTAGGCGCGTGTTCCAATACCACGGGGCGGAACATAAAGTCATCAACGCCTTTGAAGCGGGGTGGCCGCTCACTGTTGAGCACGTCCAGCGCGCCTCGCGCCTTCACTACCGATGCGGCAGCAGCTTCATTTTATTTACTGTCATGATCAGCTTGTTCCTTTATTTGTTCGTGCCGACGGATCCGCTTTGGCTGCGAATCGCAAACAGGCTCGCTTTAATTCCTGTCGTGCTTGGCGTTTCGTTTGAAGTCTTGCAGTTTACAAATAAATTGAGGGATATTCCGCTGCTAAGCTGGCTTGGCTATCCCGGGCTATGGCTGCAGCGGTTGACGACAAAAGAACCGGACGATGACCAAGTGGAAGTGGCCATCGCCTCGTTTCAGCGGCTTCTTGATTTGGAAGCGGAAGCCGAAAGGAAACAAGCGGTGCAGTAATCGATCAAAGGGGGTGGACTCATTGCGGCGCCGGGCCATTCATCCGCTTGTCGGGCTTATGATTTTGCTTGGAACGCTTGGCATTGTCTATACCCTTTTTGCCCATCCGACGGTGCTGTTCCGCCAGCTGTTGTTTGTTGCGCTGTTTTTGGCCGCCATTTATCTCTTCTACCGGTTCGTATACCAACGCCGCACCGATCAAGATCGGTTATCGTATTTAAAGGCGGTGCGGCAGTCGAAAAAGCTCCATCCCCGCTCCGGGCGCAAACAAGCAAAGCCGGCGAAACTGAAGCGGTCGCTGAAAAAACGGACGGCCATTCCGCACTTGACCGTGATCGAGGGCAAAAAAGGCAAAAAAAAGAATCGAGCTTCGTTTTAGCTTGATTCTTTTTTGTTTGCCTCTGCCGTTCAGCTAAAAAATCGGCGGCAGAGGTGTGACCTATTGTCGCTTTCCCGTCTAGTACGCCCATTGGCGCAAAAACTGCCGCGTCCGCTCGCGTCCGTAATCGATCAGGCGCCGGCGCGCTTCCAGGTCGATGGAAAATTCCGTGGAAATAACGTTGTCCACCGGCAAAAAGACGATGTTTTTTTCATGGCGGCGCGAAATGTAGCGCGCATCATGCGCCTCTCTCATGGCCGCAAACAGCGCCTCATACAAATCGAGCGCATTGGTGATCGTTCGTTTCGGCCGCTCCCCTGGTTTTGGGCTCAGCTGAACGCCCAGCACCGGCCGTTTTTTCTTCTTTTCTTCATCGAACAAAAACAGCGGAAAGTTGCTCAACACCCCTCCGTCGACAATGAAAGCCACACCGTTTCGCCCGCGAAGGCGGACCGGCTCAAAGAAATAAGGAATGCTGATGCTCATCCGCACTGCCTTGGCGATGGAAAACGACCCAGGGTCAATGCCGTATATGGCTAAATCGTCCGGCAGCACGACGATGCGTCCGTTCGTCACATCGGAAGCGACGATATACAAACTGCCGGCCGGCACATCTTGAAACGTCCGCACGCCGCGGGCGGCGAGCGCCGCCTCGAGCCACCGCTCAAACACCTTTCCTTGATACAGCCCAAGATGCCAATACAGGCGCACCCATTTCCAAAGCGAAAACGGAATCCATAGCGGCCGTTCATCCAAAAACTGCTCCAACTCCAACTCCTCAAGCAGTCGGGCGATGTCGCGGGCGCTGTAGCCTGCCGATAGCAGCGCCGAAAGCAACGCTCCCGCACTCGTGCCGGCAAGCCGCTTCCAGCGCAGACCTTTTTCCTCAATCGCTTCATACGCTCCAAGCAACGCAAACCCTTTCACCCCGCCGCCGGAAAAGACAAGATCAATGTCCACCGCCGCCTCCCCCTTTTTGCCGTTTATACATATGTAAGAAAAAAGGAGGACATTTAGTACGGCAAACAAAAAAGAGCAAGCATCGGCTTACTCTCCTTGTTCATTGCGCTTTTGGACATCGCGCAGCGCTTCAAGGCGGCGTTCGTCCTCTTGAAAATACTGCACCAAATCGCCGATCCGGTCGATGGCGTTCCAGCTCAAATGGTGTTCAATCCCTTCCACGTCGCGGTAAATGTTTTCTTCGCTGACACCGATCAAACGGAGAAACTGCTCAAGCAGCTCATGGCGGTAGACGAGCCGCTGGCCGATTTTTCTTCCTTTTGGCGTCAAGACGAGTCCGCGGTATTTCTCATACACTAAATACTCATCTTTATCGAGCTTTTGCACCATTTTCGTCACCGAGGAGGGATGGACGGACAACGCTTCAGCGATGTCAGAGACGCGGGCATAGCCCTTTTCTTCAATCAAAATGTAAATTTGCTCAATATAATCTTCCATGCTTGGTGTCGGCAACGTTTGTCCCCTCCCATTACATTTGTCTGCCGCAGACAAGTGCAGCGGCCGTCAGCATCTCTCATGAACATTGCCGCTTTGCCCGCTTCGGCTAGACGCTGCCGGGCCAGTCGGCCGCCCAGGCAAACAAAAAATAGCAATCAATCCCATTATACCATGAAGGGGACATTACGTAAAATACTGCACTTGGGCCGATGGAAAAAAGCGAGCAATACCTTTCCGAGCGGATGCGGCAACGCCTCCGGTTCGAAATACACAAGTTTGGGCATAAACGGTTTCATTCATTTCCCTCCATGTTCTCCGTATTTGATGTTAGTATGATTCAAGGATGGAGGGAAATCGCGTGCTTCTTTTGCTTGGCATCATTTTTCATGGAAGGCTCATTACCCCCAATTTGATATGTTCATCTCCCAGCGAAACCAACGACCATGCCCATCGGTTTCAGCCACGATTTGCCGATATTCTCGGCCGTCAATCATGCCATCCAGATGCAATTTCCGATCCCACATATTGTTATACACATGGAACAAATCCCGTTGGCGGCCGATTTCACGAAGCTGCTCAAGATTTGCCATGACAGCTCATGAACGCAATGATACAATAAAACTAAACTGAAAGGAGGGATGCAGAATGTCTCACGAGCTTGTCGAATTGCTTCGCTCAGTGCTGAAAGAGGAGTTGCAGCCGATTCATGAACGCCTCGACCGACTAGAAGCCGGACAACAGCGCCTCGAAGAACGGCAACAGCGCCTCGAAGAACGGCAACAGCGCCTCGAAGAACGGCAACAGCGCCTCGAAGAACGGCAACAGCGCCTCGAAGAACGGCAACAACGCCTCGAAGAACGACAACAGCGCCTCGAGGAAAAGTTGGACCATTTCATCATCGAAACGCGCAGCCATTTCAAAAAAATCGAGGACGAGCTGGCTGAGCATCGGCGTATGTTCGAGATACTGTCACATGATTGGCGTAACGCGAACATTGCGATTGAATATTTAAATCATAAGATCGGCCAGCACGATCTGGAAATGTATCAACTCAAAAAGCGGCTCGAACTCCAAGAAACAAAATAAAAGCGCATGCCCGATGACCGGCGCATACGCTCTAACTGCTTAGCTTACCCACGCTTGCGAATGCGGAAATTGTCTTCCAACAGCACCCAGTTTTCCGGATACGGATACCCGAGCACCCAGTAGCTGATTCCGCGCAATCCGTATTCTTTCACCAAGTCAAATTTCGCCAACGCGCTGCGGGCGTCCTCAAACCACACTTCATGTTGTCGCCCTTGTTCATCTGTATAGCGGTAAAACGGCGAAGCCGCCGCCGCATCGTATTGGATGGACGCCCCGTAGCGAATGGCGCGCTCTAGCGCCTCTTTCGGACTGAACGTTTCCGCCTCTTGCCCTTGCACGTGCGGCAGCACCCAGTCGCGGGCATAAATTTGAAACCCCATCATGATTTTGCTACGCGGAATGGCGGTCACCGCATAATCGAGCACGCGCCGAATTTGATTCACCGGCGAAATGGCTTGCGGCGGCCCAAATCGGTAGCCCCACTCATAGGTCATAAGGACAACAAAATCAGCGATGCGTCCGTGGGCTGGGTAGTCGTGCGCTTCGTACAGCAGCCCTTTTTGTTCAGCGCTTATTTTGGGCGCCAGCGACGTCGATAAAACATACCCTTCGGCGTGAAGCCGGTTGGCCGCCCGCTGCAAAAACTCGTTATACCGCTTGCGGTCGGACGGATAGACATTTTCAAAATCGACATTCAACGCGCGGTACCCTTTTGCTCGCATCACTTGAATGACGTTGTCAAGCAATCGCGTTTGCAGCGCAACGTCGGCCAGAATCGTCTGCGCCAGCCTCGAGCCCGGGTCTTGGTACGTAAAGTTCGTGATCGTCATCATCGGCACGACACGGGCGGCATAAGCCGCCTGAATGAATGCTGTATCATTGATCGGATTGAGCCCACCATCGGCGCGGATCGTGTAGGCGAATGGCGCGGCATAGGTCAAATGGCGGCCGACTTCGCGCACTTGCTCCGCTCCTTTCTCCCCTTGGTCCACCGTAAATGCGTTCACCTCGATGAGCGGCTTCGCCGGCGGGATGATGAGCCGCTGTCCGGGGACGATCCGGTTCGGATCGGTAATATCGTTTACTTCGATCAGCTGCTGAACCGTCACTCCGTAGAACGAAGCGATTTGCGCCAGCGTCTCCCCGCTTCGCACCGTATGGATGCGCGCTGGGATGAACAACGTTGTCCCTGGATAAAGGAGCGACGGATTCGTGATCCGGTTCGCCTGTATAATCGCTTCGACCGCCACTCCATACTGGCGCGCAATTTGCCATAACGTTTCCCCTGTGCGGACCGTATGGTAACGATATGGAACCGGGATGACGAGCGCTTGGCCAACGGCTAGCCGGTTCGGGTCGCTCAGTTCATTGGCGGCGACAATCCGCTCGAGTGGAACGCCGTAACGCTGAGCCAACTGCCAAAGCGTCTCCCCGCGCTTTACGACATGAACAATCATGACGCTCCCCCTTTCGTTCCCTCCTTTTACCACTATATTTTGGCTTTTGCCTTTTATGTAAAAAAAACGCCGGTTCCTCTACGGAAACCAGCGTTTCATCCATTCAAACCCATCCGTATCGCCATTACAGGCCGCACTTCAGCTGCGCGCCGCAGCTTGTGCACGTGTTGCAGCCGCCGATCTCTTCGATCGTCCCTTCGCGGCAAATCGGGCAAATATTGCCGATTTCGGAACCGATTGTCACATCGGTGGCGCGCACATCTTGAATCGTATCAACGAGCACGACGGGGCGTTTCGTCTCTTTTTCCTCGAGCTCCTCTGGAAGCAGTTCAAGTTGCTCTTCAATCTGATTCTCCTCAGCCTTTAACGTCAACACTTGTGCATCGCGGCTGCCGTCGACATAGACGGTTCCGCCTTTCGCACCGCAACGCCATAAACGCTCGTACACTTTTTGCACTTGCTCGACGGTGTAGCCCTTCGGCGCGTTGACCGTTTTCGACAAGCTCGAGTCGACCCAGCGTTGAATGATGCACTGCACATCGGCGTGCGCTTCCGGCGGCAAGTCCATCGCCGTCACAAACCAAGGCGGCAAGTGGTTCGGGTCGGCTTCCGGGTGTTTGTCCAAATATTCTTGGACGATGTCCGCTTTCACTTCGATAAATTTGCCCAAGCGCCCGCTCCGGTAGTACGAGAACGAGAAGTACGGCTCAAGCCCGGTTGAGACGCCGACCATCGTTCCCGTCGATCCTGTCGGCGCCACCGTCAGCAAGTGCGAGTTGCGGATGCCGTATTTCAAAATATCTTGACGAATATCTTCCGGCATCCGTTTCATGTAGCCGGTGTTGATGAACGCTTCACGCAGCTTGCGCGTCTCTTCCTCCGTTTCGCCGACCAAAAACGGGAAGCTGCCTTTTTCTTTCGCCAGCTCGATCGATGCCCGGTATGCGGTCGTGGCGATCGTGCGGAACAGCTCATCGACAAGCTGGTTTCCTTCCTCAGAGCCGTACGCTTTTTCGCAGTAAATGAGCAAGTCTGCAAGCCCCATGACGCCAAGGCCGATGCGGCGCTCGCCGAGCGCTTGTTTTTTGTTTTCCTCAAGGAAGTACGGCGTGGCGTCAATGACGTTGTCTTGCATCCGCACCCCGATTTCGACCGTGCGTTTCAGTTTTTCGTAGTCAATGACCTTCCGTTCTTTGTCGACCATGTTCGCCAAGTTAATGGCGGCCAGATTGCACACCGAATACGGTGCCAACGGTTGTTCCCCGCACGGGTTGGTCGCAACGACTTTTTGCCCGTACGCGCGGGCGTTCGTCATTTCGTTGGCGTTGTCGATGAAGAAAATGCCCGGCTCGGCCGAATACGTCGCGCAAATGTTGATCAGCTTCCACAGTTCGCGGGCGCGGATTTTCCGGTAGACGCGGACGCGATAGCCCATTTTCTCCCATTCGCGTACATCGCCGACTTCATGCCATTTTTCGTTGTAAATGCGCATTTCCTCTTCGGAATAGGTTTCCACGTCCGGGAAGCGGAGCGCGTATTCTTCGTCCTTTTCGACCGCTTCCATGAACTCTTTCGTCAAGCAGACGGAAATGTTCGCACCGGTCAAAAAGTCTGGGTTGTGCACCGTATATGTACCGCCGGTGCGCAGTTTTTCTTCGGCGTCTTTGATGATGTCTTCGGTGAAACCGCCGTAGTCAGGCGCGTTCTTGTATCGGACGATCGCTTCGTACATCGCCCGCTCCCGCTCGGTGAGCGGCGTAAATTTCAGTTTGTCGCGCGCTGCTTTTTTGATGCCTTCGTCTTCCATATTTTCGAGCAGGTAGCGCAAAATGCGCGGGTTTTGCATTTTCGAGACGATGAATTCGATAATGTCCGGGTGCCAGTCGGCCAGCATAATCATTTGGGCGCCGCGGCGGGAGCCACCTTGCTCGACAAGGTGGGTCAGCTTCGCAATATCGTCAAGCCACGAGACCGACCCGGACGATTTGCCGTTCACCCCGCGCGCAAGCGTATGGCGCGGCCGCAATGTCGAGCCGTTCGTCCCAACGCCGCCGCCGCGGCTCATGATTTCCATCACCTGCTTCCGATGTTCGGAAATTCCTTCGCGCGAGTCTTTCACAAACGGCATCACATAGCAGTTGAAATACGTCACTTCCTTGCCCGAACCCGCCCCGTACAACACGCGGCCGGCCGGAACAAAATTCAAGCTTGCGAGCTCTTGATAAAACTTTTCGAACCACTCTTTCCGCTTTTCTTCTGTCTTTTCCACCGCCGCCAGCCCAGTCGCATTGCGCTTGGCGATTTGCTCATAGAAAATTTCGAGCGGCTTATCAATAATGTCGAGCGACCGAACCACAATGCCGGTCTCCGCCTCTTCCCCTTCGAGCACGTGCCGGTATTCGTCTTCAATCAACACGCGCGCCTTTTTCGCCTCCCAATCGATGTCGACGATAAACCCGAGCCCTCGTGCCGGGAATTTCGGATCCTCCTTGATCGTCAACACGACGAAATCGCCCGGTGTGAGCGTCAGCTTCTCCGTATCTTTGAATGAATACCGGTCAAGCATGACCAAACGGGATACGCCTTTATGGGTGATGTGCATATCCGGCGTAATCGGATGCACTTGCGGAAATAGGCGGATATCCTCGTTCAGCTTGTCAATATTGATCTTCATTTTTTCGGATGACGCCACCGTCATTCTCCTATCTCTCCTCTTTTATATAATCTCTCATGTTTTTGGCAAAGTTGTCCTGTCTTCTCTACCTTACCATATCAAACAGAAAAAAACAATATATAGTATGATTTTTTATGAAAATCATACTATATATTGTTAAAGAGAACAAATGATTTCATTTTGTCAAGCAAAAAAAACAAAACACGGCGAAAAGCGGAGAAAAACGGGGGAGTGCCGCTGTTTTTGCCGGAAAACGAACGATTTACCGCGTCGCTGCTCAGCGCTTGAAGTTCCATTCGTCGCTTTCGTATTTCGTCCGCGCCAGCTCTTCGACGTACGCCCGCTCTTCGGCGGTGAGCGTGTACGGTTCCAATACGATGTTCAATCCTTTTTCAAATCCTTTGTAAAACGCCTCTTTCGCTTCCTCGATCGTCACCGTGCGGCTCGTCAACTCATTGATCGCGACCGCCTTCTTTTTAAAATCGCGCTGCAGACGCTCTTTCACCCGCTCGTTTGGATATTTAAACAAGCTGAACAGCAGCTCTTCGTCCAGATCAAGCAAAATCGATCCGTGCTGCAAAATGACGCCTTTTTGCCGCGTTTGCGCGCTGCCGGCGATTTTCCGCCCCTCAACGACAAGCTCGTACCATGACGGCGCGTCAAAACAAACGGCCGAGCGCGGGCTGCGCAAATCTGCCTTCTCTTCTTCCGTTTTCGGCACGGCAAAATACGCATCCAACCCAAGATAGCGAAATCCCTCTAAAATTCCTTGCGAAATGACGCGGTATGCTTCCGTCACCGTCTTCGGCATCGCCGGGTGCGACTCGGAGACGATCACGCTGTATGTCAATTCTTTATCGTGCAGGACGCCGCGCCCGCCAGTCGGCCGACGGACAAAGCCGAGACCGTGCCGTTTGACCGCCTCTAAATCAATTTCTTTCTCCACTTTTTGAAAATAACCAATCGACAACGTCGGCGGATTCCAGCCATAAAAGCGGATCGTCGGCGGAATTTTGCCTTCGCTGTGCCAATCGAGAAGCGCCTCATCGAGCGCCATATTGAACGCCGGCGGGCAATAGCCGGAATCGATAAAGCGCCATACTTCTTTTGCCATCGTTCCACCTTCTCTATTGTTCCATACTCTAAACGCTGCGGCGGCTTGTCGACCACCGCCAAGGGGCGGGACGCTTTTGGCCGCCTTTATTAGTTTAGCAAACAACGCCGGTGAAGGAAAGAAAAATGGCATCGCGAAAACCTCTTTGCTTCCCGGCGGCGACTTTATATAATAGGAAATAGCAGACGAAGCGAAAGGAGGCATGACGGGTGGAAGCATTGCTCATTATTCTCGGCGCAATCATCGTGTATTCCGTCATTACGTACTTCTGGCAGAAGAGAATTGTCAAAGCATTGACAGAGGAAGAGTTCCGCGCCGGTTATCGAAAAGCGCAACTCGTCGACGTCCGCGAACCGGATGAGTTTGCGGCTGGACATATTTTAGGGGCTCGCAACATCCCGCTCACGCAGCTTCGCATGCGCATGAAAGAATTGCGCAAAGACCAGCCGATCTATTTGTACTGCCAAAACGGACTGCGCAGCGGGCGAGCCGCGCAAATGCTCTACCGAAAAGGATACCGCGACTTGTACCATTTAAAAGGCGGATTTAAAACATGGACCGGGAAAGTGAAGAAAAAAGCGTAGCCCGTTAACCAAAAAGGCGCTCTGCCCAAACAGGCAGGCGCCTCTTTTCGCATGCGCTAGACCGCCGCAAATTCCGGCGGCAGGACGACCGCCTCAAGCACCGAAGCAGCCGCGCCGATGGCGCAGCTTTTCTCTTTCAGCTTGGAGGAGATGATGGACGGCTCGCTTTCTTTTTTGACGAGAATCCGCTTTCTCACTTCTTGGCGCGCCGGACCGATCACATACTCGCCCGCTTGGGCAATCGGACCGCCGATGATGACTGCTTCTGGATTGTACGCATAAATCACCTGCAACAATCCAACGCCGAGATAGCGCCCCGTTTCCTCCAAAATGCGCGCCAGCTGTTCATCGCTTTCTGCTGCCAACGCCATCGCAGCGATGGAAAAGCGTTCATCGAGCCATTCAGAACGCCCTTCTTCAGCCAAACGGCGCTCAATGTATTTTTCCGACGCATACATTTCCCAGCAGCCGATGTTGCCGCAGCTGCAGCGAATGCCGTTGACATCGATCGTATGATGGCCGATTTCACCAGCTAGGCCGCTGACACCCCGATAGAGCTGATGGTGAAGAACGACGCCGGCGCCAATGCCGATTCCGGCGCTGATGTAAACAAAGTGGGCGAACTCGTTGCCGGCGCCGAACCACTTTTCTCCAAGCGCCGCCAGTTTCGCCTCATTCTCGACAATGACAGGACGCTCAGGCCACCGTTGCCGCAAAACAGCCGCCAAGGCGACATCGTCCCAGCGCAAGTTCGGAGCAAACACAACGGTCCCGCTTTCGGTATGGACGACGCCCGGCACGCCGATGCCGATTCCCATCACACCGTACGGTGTCGCCGGCGCCCGGCGGATGGCCGCCTCGATGAGCTCCATCATTTCGCCGATGATCGCCTCCTGCCCTTCAGACGGGCGGAACGAACGCCGTTGCTCCCAAAGAATGTCCGCGTTTAAATTGGTCAACACGGCATACAAATAGTTCACCCCCAGCTCAACGCCGATAAGCGAGCCGGCGTCGGCGTTGAAGCGAAGCATGAGCGGCCGGCGCCCGCCGGTTGACTCGCCGATTCCGCTTTCATGGACGAAATGCTCGGCGATCAGTTCGTCAACAAGCGCGGAGACAGTGGCCTTGTTCAATCCGGTTGTCTTGGCGATATCGGCGCGCGAAATCGGATGCTGGTCGCGAATCAATTTTAAGACGAGCTGTTTATTCATTTTTTTTACAAGAGAAATGTTTCCTGTCCGCACGTCTCTGTCATCCTTTTCATTTGATTGATCGAATGTGTCTTGCGAAAGGGCAGGGGCGCCTCGCTATTATGGCGGTTGCTGCATCCGTCGATTCCTGCCGTGCAGGCTTCTTGGCCATCCGCTTTTTCACTCAAGCCGTCGGGCGCCCGTGCACCGACTGTTAAGGCTAACTTCTCCATATGGACACATGCTTTTTCTTTCTTGATCTTAGTTTATATAATAAACTAATTCGACGTTTTTGTCAATGGCTCATCCGGCGTACAAAGAAACGGCCCGCTCCGTTAGGGAGCGAGCGCTCATCAATGCTCAAACGTCAGTTATTGCTATGTTTCGGTTTTTGGTAGCGCAAAATCGGCTTGCGCGCTGCGGTCGTTTCATCAAGTCGCTTCACAACGGTCGTATGCGGCGCTTCTTGAACGATTTCCGGATTTTCCTCCGCCTCTTTGGCAATTTGGATCATGGCGTCAATAAACGCGTCAAGCGTCTCTTTCGACTCCGTCTCCGTCGGCTCAATCATCATGCACTCTTCGACGATGAGCGGGAAGTAAATCGTCGGCGGATGGAAGCCGAAATCAAGCAGCCGTTTCGCGATGTCAAGCGTTCTGACGCCAAGTTTCTTTTGCCGCTTGCCGGATAAGACAAACTCATGCTTGCAATGGCGGTCATACGGCAAATCGTAATACTCGGCAAGACGGCGCATCATATAGTTGGCGTTTAACACGGCGTATTCGCTCACCGCTTTCAAACCGTCCGGCCCCATCGAGCGGATGTACGTGTACGCCCGGACGTTGATGCCGAAATTGCCGTAAAACGGCTTGACGCGGCCGATCGACTGCGGGCGGTCGTCATCGAGATAATAGCCGTTTTCTCCTTTTTCGATGACCGGCTTCGGCAAAAACGGAACGAGGTCGGCTTTCACCCCGACCGGGCCTGAGCCTGGGCCTCCGCCGCCGTGCGGGCCGGTGAACGTTTTATGCAAGTTCAAATGAACGACGTCAAAGCCCATGTCCCCCGGGCGCGCCTTGCCAAGAATCGCGTTTAAATTCGCCCCGTCATAATACAGCTTGCCGCCGGCTGCGTGGACGATTTCAGCCACTTCGACGATCTGCTCTTCAAACAGCCCGAGCGTATTCGGATTCGTGAGCATAAGCGCCGCTGTATCCGGACCGACGACGCGCTTTAAGTCCTCTAAATCAACAAGTCCATCGGCGGTCGATTTGACCGTCACCGTCTCAAAACCGGCGACCGTTGCCGACGCCGGGTTCGTCCCGTGCGCTGAATCCGGGACGATCACTTTCGTCCGGTTGAAGTCGCCGTTTGCTTCATGGTAAGCGCGGATCATCATCAGCCCGGTCCACTCGCCGTGGGCGCCGGCCGCCGGCTGCAAGGTGACCGCATCCATGCCCGTGATTTCTTTTAAATGCTCTTGCAAGTCGTACATCAACTCAAGAGCCCCTTGCACCGTTTTCTCTGGCTGAAGCGGATGAATGTGGGCAAACCCGGCGAGGCGGGCGACGTTTTCATTGATTTTCGGATTGTATTTCATCGTGCACGACCCGAGCGGGTAAAAACCGGAATCGACGCCGTGGTTTCGTTTCGAGAGCGCCGTATAATGGCGCATTAAGTCAAGCTCCGACACTTCCGGGAGCTCCGGCTCTTCAGTGCGAAGATAATCGGCCGGCACGAGCTCGCTGACATCGACAGCCGGCACGTCAAGCGCTGGCAGGCTGTAGGCGATGCGCCCTGGCTTGCTTCGTTCGAAAATAAGCGGTTGATCGTTACGCATGGCCATCCCCCAATTCATTGACAAACCGATCGATTTCTTCTTTTGTCCGCAGTTCGGTGACAGCAACAAGCATATGACCGGCAAGCTCCGGATAGTCAGCCCCAAGGTCATAGCCGCCGATGATTCCTTTTTCGAGCAGGCGATCGTTCACATCAGAAACCGGCCGTCCAAGCCGGATGACGAACTCGTTGAAAAACGGGCCGGCAAACGGCGACGACAGTCCGCGCTTTTCAAGTTCCACCTTCGCATAATGCGCTTTTTGAATATTCATCGCCGCCATTTCTTTCACGCCCCGCTTGCCAAGCGCCGACAGCGCAACGGAAGCGGCCAAGGCGTTTAACGCTTGATTGGAGCAAATGTTGGATGTCGCCTTATCGCGGCGGATGTGCTGTTCGCGCGCTTGAAGCGTCAAGACAAACCCGCGGCGCCCGTCCTCATCGGTTGTCTGCCCGACAAGACGGCCTGGAATTTTGCGCATGAGCGGCGCTTTGACAGCGAAATAGCCGCAATGCGGGCCGCCAAATTGCGTCGGGATGCCAAATGGCTGCATGTCGCCGACCACAATGTCGGCGCCAAACGCTCCGGGTGGAGTCAACACACCAAGCGCCAATGGGTTGCTGGCGACGACAAACAAACTTTTCTTTTCATGCGCAAGCGGCGCGATCGCTTTCAGCGGCTCGATTTGACCAAAAAAGTTCGGGTATTGGACGACAACGCACGCCACATCATCCCCCATTTCCGCTTCAAGCGCCTTAAGATCGGTGATGCCGCCGTCATACGGAATTTCTTTCACTTCGAGCTTCTGTCCTTTGGCGTACGTGCGCACGACTTCCCGATATTGCGGATGAACGGCGGTCGAGATGAGCACTTTCTTCCGCTTCGTATGCGCGGCGCTAAGAAGCACCGCTTCGGCAAGCGCCGTGCCGCCGTCGTACATCGACGAGTTGGCGACATCCATGCCGGTCAACTCGCACACCATTGTTTGAAACTCAAAAATCGCCTGCAGCTCGCCTTGGGAAATTTCCGGTTGATACGGCGTATAGGCCGTATAAAATTCAGAGCGCGACAGGACATGGTCGACGACAGCCGGAATATAATGGTCGTACACCCCGGCTCCTAAAAAGGAAACGTATTGTTTTACGCTGGCGTTTTTTTCCGCTAAGGCCGCAAGCTCTTTCCACAGCTCTGGCTCGGATTTGGCCGGTTTCACCTTCAGCTCGCCGCGGAAGCGGACTTGTTCTGGAATATCGGCAAACAAGTCGTCAATCGAGGCGACGCCGATCGTCTTCAGCATCTCCTGTTTGTCTTCTTCCGTCATCGGCAAATAACGATGGAGCACTGCGTTTTTCCCCTTTCCTTGTCGCTTTGGAATCGTCACTTGGCCCGCCTGTAAAACGGAATCGGCACGATGTTCGCTTTCAGCCGCTTGCCGCGGATGTCCACCTCCACCTCCCGGCCGATGGCAGCCACATCCGCTTTCACCAAGGCCAAGCCGATGTTTTTCTTCAGCGTCGGCGACTGCGTACCGGTCGTGACGAACCCGACCTCTTCGCCGTCGGCAAATACAAGGTATCCGTGGCGCGGAATGCCTCTGTCGATCATTTCAATGCCGACGAGCCGGCGCGGCGGCCCTTCCTCTTTTTGCCGTTTCAATACAGCTTGGCCGATAAACGGCGTCTCTTTTTCCGTTTTGACGGCAAAACCAAGCCCGGCTTCAACTGGTGAAATCGAGTCGGACAGCTCTTGACCGTAAAGCGGCAGGCATGCTTCAAAGCGGAGCGTATCGCGCGCCCCCAGTCCGCATGGGAGAACGCTGTCACGAGCTCCGGCCGCTAGGATCGCCTCCCATAGCGCGGCGGCGTCTTCCGCTTTACAATATAGCTCAAACCCGTCTTCCCCCGTATAGCCGGTGCGCGAAACGAGCGCCTTCACGCCCGAGACTTCGACGCCGTCGGCGAATGAAAACGGGCGCAGCGCCGCCAAATCAAAATCCGTCAATCGCTGCAAGACGCGCTCCGCTGCCGGCCCTTGCAAGGCAAGCTGAGCCGTTTCGGACGATACATCTTGAAGCTCGACGTCGCCCTCAACATGCCCGCTTAGCCAAGCGAAGTCTTTTTCCGTATTCGCTGCGTTGACGACCAGCAAGTAGTCATTCTCTCCTTTTTGATAGATGAGCAAATCATCGACTGTGCCGCCGTCCTCATAGCACATGAGCGTATATTGCGCCCGGCCGGGCCGCAGTTTGGCGACGTCATTGGTCATGAGCTTTTGCAAAAACGCGAGGCTCCCACGGCCGCGGACGACAATTTCCCCCATATGGGAGACGTCAAACAGCCCGGCGCGCGTTCTTACAGCCTCATGTTCTTCCTTGATGCTGGAAAACTGCACCGGCATTTCCCAGCCGCCAAATTCAATCGTTTTGGCGCCGCAACGGGCGTACACCGAGAATAGGGGCGTGCGCTTTAGCATCTGATTCCCTCCTTTGATCCACGTCACACAAAAAAGGACAGACTTCCCCTATCAACAAGTAAGGGGGCTCTGTCCTGGCACCTGAAAGTTTCCCGCCGGCCCGTTTGGCGCGTCCGTTCGCGGTCCATGGGGCCGATCGGTTTCCTCTTGGGTGGCCTGCGTGAACGCAGGCGCTCTCCAGAGCTGCGTCAAGCAAGAGTCTTTTTGCCTGAGAGATTCGCGTTTCCGCTTGCTCCTTCGGCGCTACATTCCGTAGTCTCTCCCCTTGCCGTCATCCGCCCATCAATAAATTGTTTCCATATCGGGCATACTAACAAACACCCTGATCAACGAGTCATGAGAATGTTCTAAATTTATACTACCATCAATCACAGTCAAAGGGCAATAGGAAATAATCGAACTTTCATGGCAATTAGTCATAATAATGTTCTTTTTTTATTCAACATACCACATGCAATCTATATAAACATTCGCAACAAGGGAAGGGGATCGCCATGAACATTGACCTTGAAATGGATGAAACATGGAAGGAGGAATTTTTGGCACGCATCGAAAAAGACGGTCCGTGGGCGAGCTGGGAAATGTACGAACTGGCTCTTGAGGCCGCCCATCATTTAAGCGTCCCAGAATTTAATGGCTTGCAGGCGCCCAAACACCTGCCCCACTTGACGATCCTTCCGCACCAGCTTGAAGTGGCGCGCCGCGTCGTCGAGGAGATGAACGGCAAAGCCATTTTGGCGGATGAAGTCGGGCTTGGAAAAACGATCGAGGCCGGGCTCGTCTTAAAAGAATATATGATTCGCGGCCTTGTGAAAAAAGCGCTCATTCTCGTTCCCGCCTCCCTTGTTTCGCAATGGGTGAGAGAGTTGAACGAAAAATTTTTCATCCCGGCCGTCCAGCAGAAAAAGAGCTACGTCTGGGAGCAGTGCGATATCGTCGTTTCCTCGATCGACACGGCGAAAAAACCGCCGCACCGTGACATCATCTACGGGCAGTCGTACGACATGATCATCATCGACGAGGCGCACAAACTGAAAAATAACAAAACGAAAAACTACGAGTTTGTGCAAAATTTAAAAAAGAAGTTTTGTTTGCTCCTGACAGCGACGCCGATCCAAAACCGGATCGAAGAAATTTTCAACCTCGTCTCGCTGTTGAAACCCGGCCATTTAGGCAGCTCGGAACAGTTTGCCAAAACGTACGGAAAAACGCGGGCCGTACAGACGAACGACCATTTAAAAGCGCTCGTCAACAAAGTGATGATCCGCAACCGCCGCGCCGATACGCCGATCGAATGGGCGAAGCGCCACGTTGAACCGGTGCTGATCGAGTTTACGAATGAGGAGCGGGAACTGTATGAAGCGGTCAAGGCGCTCCGCCGCGAATCGTTCGCCGGCTCGTTTTCGCTCATCACGCTTCTTCGTGAGGCGTGCAGCAGCCGCGAGGCGCTGTTTCTCACGATCAAAAACATGATCGATAAATGCAGCGGAGCGGTTCCGGAGCCGCTTGAACGCGTATTGGAAAAAATCAACGCCGTCACGACGAACTCAAAGGCGGAAAAAGCGCTCGAGCTTATCCGTTCCATTCATGACAAAGTCATTATTTTCACGGAATACCGGGCGACGCAGCTTTACTTGCAATGGTTTTTAAAGCAGCACGGCATCTCGTCCGTTCCGTTTCGCGGCGGCTTCCGGCGCGGCAAAAAAGACTGGATGCAGGAACTGTTTAAACACCACGCCCAAGTGTTCATCGCCACCGAGGCGGGCGGCGAGGGCATCAACTTGCAGTTTTGCCGCTATGTCATCAACTACGACTTGCCGTGGAACCCGATGCGCCTTGAGCAGCGAATCGGCCGCGTCCACCGGCTCGGGCAGACGGATGACGTCTACATTTATAACTTCGCTGTCAAACAGACGGTCGAAGAACATATTTTAACGCTTCTGTACGAAAAAATCCGCCTGTTCGAACGAGTCGTCGGCGAGCTGGACGACATTTTGGCGAAAATGAACCTCGCCAACCTGGAGCGCTACTTCGAAGACGCCTTCGTTCATTCACGAAGCGAAGGGGAGATGAAAATCAAAATGGAAAACATCGTCGCGATGATCGAGCTGGCGGAGCAGCTTGGAAAGGAAGGAGGAGAGCGGCATGCAGCAACATGAAATCCGCCGCTTTGTCGAACGCTATTTTGCGGCCAACGGCTGCACGTTTGTGGAAGCAAGCGACGACTACCTCACCGTGCAGCTGACGGCAGAAATGGACAAAGAACTGATGAATCGGCCGTTTTACTGGCATTATATTGAACGGACAGGCGGCGTGCCGCAGCCGATGCGACTGACGCTCATCACCCGCGCGAGCGAGCGGACGGACAAACTCAAAGGCGAGCGCCTCCATTTCGGCGCTCCCCGGCTGCACCAGCTGTTCCGCTCAGCGCAAAAACGCGGCAGCTTCATCCGCCTGTATGAGGAGCCAAGCGCGCCTTTGGACGGCAACGCCGCCCTCCATCCATGGCTCGGCATGAACGTCACGATTTCGTACGAATGCGACCGAAAAAAAGATGAAATCGTCTCCCTTGGCCTTCATCTCATTAGCGGAACGATCGTCGAGTCGTTTCATGAGCGGATGCGCGAGCGACGGCTGACGCCGAAAATCCCTGATTACTGTTTCACCATCTCCCCGCTCATTAAACCGAGAAGCGGCATCGGCCGTCTCGAGCAATACATACGCAGCCGCATCGCCGCCGACAACCATGCGTGGGCGGATGAGGCGCGCCGACGCTGGGCCGACGATTTGGCGTTGCTTGATGAATTTTACAAAGACTGCGAAGAAAAGCCGGAGTGCTATTATATTGAGAAGGAAGCGTTGGAAAAGCAGTACAAGCCGCGCATCACCGTTTCCGTCATCAACGGCGGACTGTTTTATTTGCTGCCCCGCTCATCGTGAATCAACCCCGGGATGGGTCCATCCGGCTCACAGCGCTCAAACCGACGAACTCCCTTCCGTCGGCACGAAAACCGCCCGCCGGCCTAGGCCAGCGGGCGGCTGCTACGGGCGGCGCCGAAACAGCAAGCGAAGCGAAAGCGGCACCATGCCAAACAAGCGGTATGAAAGCGGAAGCTGCTCTTGTTTCCGCACCTGACGCCGCTGCCTCCGCTCCTCTTTCGGCAAGTCCATGTAGGCGACAAATTGTTGGGTGACAAACTTGACATAATCGTTGACCGCCATCAAATCCCCCCCTTTTTTCTTTTAGTTTTTCCGCTTCTTTCCTCTTTTAACCGTTTTGCTCGCTCCATTCGACAATATGAAGCGCCGGAAGCGTGACAGTAAACATGACAGCGCGCCTCAGTCCAGAGGCTGAACGGATGGACAAAGAAACCCGAACGTGCGCTGCATCTTCCCGCACCCACCGGTAGACGGCCCTTCCGCGCGGATAGGTCCATTCCCCAGCCTCTTCCGCGGTCGACGGATCGGCTGATGCGATGCGTTCTTTTACGTCAAACACGGCCATCTGCACAAGCTCGTCCGCCTCGGCTGCCTGCCGGGCCGCATAAGCCGCCTGTCGTTCCGCTTCATAGAGGAGCAAGACATGCGTGACAGAAAAGACAAGCAACAAAGAAACGACAGCCACAATCGGAAAAATGACACCATCTTGTCGACCCATTTCCCCTTCCCTCGTTTTTCCAGTCTAAAAGGGGGAAGCGGCGGTCAAGGGGGTCTCACCGTACAAGCCGCCCGCTAAAACGCCCGCGCCACAAACGCCTCGTAAACGGTGCCGTCATCAGCCGTCACTTGCAAAAATATCCCGCGGGTGCCGGCGCGGTACGAAACAGCGCGCACATGACGGAGCGCCGTTTCATTGCCAGCGCCGTCCACCTGGCGGATCAGTTGGGCTCTTGACGCAACAACAGAAAAACTGACCGTCTCACCGCTCCATTTTTGCAAATAGAGGACATGGCCCCCAGTCGACCACTGCCTCGTTTCATTCAGCTCGATTTGCAGCTGTTGCAAAAACAGCCGCCATTCCAATCGGGAAAACGCGTCCGTCGGCTCCGGAGCCAGCAAGCGGACGGACAACAACGCCGGAACGACCGCCGCCACCGCCATCGCAGCCGCCAGCGCCAACAGCGCTTCGATCATCGTAAACCCGTTTTCTTTTGCCGCTACCGCTTGCCATACCCGCACCGCTCCATCTCGCGGCCGACGTAATCGTTCCAACGCACGCATACTTTCCACATTCGTCCCCCTTCATCGCTCGCTTGCAGCCGAAATACTGTACGCCCGTCGGCGATCATGGTTTCTCCGGCAAGCGGCTCCTCATACAACGCGATGGCCAACAGCCGGCGCGCTTTCTCCTCGAGAATGAAGCTGTTGCGCTCATGCGCCATTTGCATCAACAGTGGAAGAAGAACGGCCGCTGTCGTCCATAGCAGCGCCAAAGCGAACAATGCTTCAACAAGCAAAAATCCGCCGCTACATTTTTTGCACATAAAATCGCCCTTTCCCCAGCAAAAAGGTGACTTTATAAGTTATTTGGCCACCCCCTATCCAAATAGTTCCAGCCCGTTCAATGTTGCCGTTGTCAGTAAAGATGAGCGGATTGCGCAGCGTGCCGAGCCGAAACCGCCACGGAGAAGGGAGCGAACGAGCGACAATCTGCCGGCCGCTCGTTGCATCAATCGCCTTGTACCCAGCGCCACCGTCGGTAAAAAAAACCGCTACATTCACCCGCCGGGCGATGGCATGCTGCTGCGCGCCATACAAATCCGCGCGCAGCACAGCCAGCATATACATCTCCTCTTGATGGCGCACAGCGCCGCCAAGCGTCGGAACAGCCAGCGCGGCAAGCACCAGCACCACCGAGAAAACGATCAGCATCTCAAGCAGCGTAAACCCGCCGTTACGAGCCACTTTCACTCACATCGCCGTTCGCGCTGATTTGGATGGCATGACCGTTCGGACATTTGTCCGACTTGATATAGCGGCCAGCGAGCAATTCCTGCACCGTCGGAATTTTGTTATGCTCCATCTCATACGCTTTCACCTGCGCTTGCACGGTGTTCAAAAACGCCTCGCATCCTTTCGAATTGATCATGCTGTTGTGCTTTGTCATATTCGGAATGGCAATCAGCAGCAGGACAGAAATCACCATCATAACGATCAACATTTCGATCAATGTGAATCCCTTTTGATTCATTGTCACTCCTCCTCGCATACGAAATTTCAGAAAGAGCGCTTAGCGAATGGCCGGTTCAGTTCGATCCGTTCCTTGACCATCGAGTCTGTTCATTGATTGGGCCTTGGGAGGAGGGGCGCGTCCCTCTCTCAAGGAGCCAACATATCAAGATTGAGCATCTTGTTCCTACAGAGCCGTCCCATCCTTGTTAAACGGAAGTTATTTACAGTTCATTCAACATAGAAAACATCGGCAACAAAATCGCCAAATACATGCCGACGACAAATGAGCCAACGACCGCCAACAAAAGCGGCTGCATGCATTTTAAGACCGACTCGATTCGTTGTTCCATCACCTGCAGCAAAAACTCGCTGTAATGTTCAAGTTCTTTGCCAAGCTCGCCGTTCGACTGGCCGTGGCGGATGACAAGCGCCAGCTCTTGTTCGTAATAGCGGGCGGCGCCGATTAATCTGTCAAGCGCCATCCCTTTCATCAACCCGTGGCGAAGGCGCCGGCCTTCCATTTGCAAAAATGGCCAGGACGACGGCTCGCTGAACACGCCGAGCGCATCATAAACCGACAACCCGGCCTGCAGCAAGCGCCCGAGCTGTCGGGCAGTCAGGCAGGTGAGGAACAGTCTCAGAAACGAAGCAAGCCCTGGAATTCGCAAGGCGAATTGAAGTTTTCGGGAGACCGGCCAGCGGCGGAAATAAGCGGTGTAAAACAGCCCGGAGAACACCGCCAAGACGGCGATGGCCGCCATCGCCATAGGGGCATGGGCGACCACCGCAAGCAGCCAAGCGGTGTGCCCGCGTTGTGGAGAAAACGCCGCCGCCGCCCGTTCAAACTGCGGCAGCAGCCACCATTCCATCAAGACGAGCATGATGATGAGCAAAGAAAGAAGGAACAGCGGATAGCGGCTGAAGCGGTGAAGCTGCTCGTGGAAGCGCGCTTTTTGCGCCAGCGCTTCCCCTGTCTCTGCCATGCCGCGCGGTAAATCGCCATGCCGTTCGGCAAAAAAGAGAAGGTTAACCGCCATGCGGTCGACCGACAGCGCTTCGACAGCCGCAAACAGCGGCAACCCGGCGCGCAGCTGCTGCAGACAGCGTTCCACTTCCATCCGGCGGTGTGTGGGAGCCTGAATGGCCAAAAACTCAAGCGCTTGCCCAAGGGGGTAACCGCGCTCGAGCAACCGGCCGAGCCGAGTGAAAAACAACGCCTGTTCAGCGAGCGGCCACATTTTGCGTTTCATCTTTCTCCCCCTCCGACGAGCTCAAGCATGCGAACGGGCAGGTAGCCGAGCGCAATCCCCTTGCGGATCAAGCGCGCCAGCGTCATATAAGAGCGCTTTGGCTTCCCTCTCCCATTGGAGAGGGAACGAATCACGTCCTCCAGCGCTGAACCGCAAAGCAACTCATAAACAGCCGTGCGCCGGCGTCGTCCAAGACGGCCGCACGATGGATGGCAATCGTCGCCGCACAGCGGGCAGCAAAGCTCGACAAGCCGCTGGGCAGAGACGGCAAGCAGCGTCTCGGCCAAATCGCCGAGCGGAATGCCGAATTCATGCAGCCGGTAGACGGCGCCGACTGCATCGGCGGCGTGCATCGTCGAGACGACCAAATGGCCGCTCAACGCTGAACGGATGGCAATGGCCGCCGTATCATGATCGCGGATCTCGCCGACCATCAACACATCCGGGTCATGGCGCAGCGCCGCTTTTAACCCGGCGGCGTATGTGATGCCTGCTTTTTCATTGATTTGCACTTGCAACAATCGTTCGTTCTGTTTTTCGATCGGATCTTCAAGCGTGATGATGTTGCGTTGCCTTTCAGCTTGGCAAAGATCAAGAAGGGTGTAGAGGGTCGTCGTTTTTCCCGACCCCGTCGGGCCGGTCAACAGCACAAGCCCTTGCGGATGCTGCATGAAGGAAAATAATCGTGCGGTGGAGCGGAAGAATAAAGATAGTTCGCGAAGCGGCAGCGAGAGGCGCTGCGGCAGAAGCCGAATGACGAGGCTTTCATCGTAGAGCGTCGGCAATGTCGATAAACGCAAATACACCGTTTCCCCAAACTCAGCCACTTCCATGGCGCCGCTTTGCGGACGGCGTCGTTCCCCGATGTCCATGCCGGCTAAAAATTTAAAGTGGGCGATGAGACGTTCCGCCGTTTCCTTCGAAAGCACGCCAACGTCGACAAGCATGCCATCAAGCCGAAGACGAACAGCGGCATCGCGGCGGCGCGGAACGAGGTGAAGATCCGAGGCGCGGCGCTGCACCGCTTCGGCGAGAAGGCGGTTTGCCGTTTGTTCGATCTCGTTCAGCACATATTCCCTCCTTTCGACAGACTGTTTTGTATTTCGACGAGCATGAGTCGTTATCCTGCTTTTGGCGCAGCTTTTTTGTGAAATTTTTTTGAATGTCAGTCCACTCACTGCCAATAGTGACAAAAATCATTCCTCGCTTTGGACGATTTCATTATAATAACCATATCAATGATTCATTTAGGAGGGAAACCAATGGAACAAACGCTGAAAATCACAAGCGTATTGTCTGACCCGACAAGATTTCATATTTATGAATATATGGCAAAAGTGCATCGCGAAGTTTCTGTTCAAGAAATCGCAGAAAAATTTCATATCCATCCAAACGTTGCCCGCTTGCATTTAACGAAGCTTGAAGACGTTCGCATGGTCGTATCGGATACGCAAAAAACGGGAAAAGGCGGGCGGCCGAGCCGGCTGTACCGCCTGTCCGACGAAGTGATCGGGCTGTATTTTCCGTTCCGCGATTATCAACTCCTCGCCCGCATCGCCATTCAAACGATGGCCAAACTCGGTCCCATTGGAAGCGAGGCGTTGCGTGAAACAGGAAAGCGGTTCGGCCGTGAGCTCATCGCCAGCCGTTTGCCGCATAACGGCACAGCGAGCGCGCTCACCATGGCGGACAAAATCGCCATAATGGAAGAGGCGGCCGAAGCGGCTGGATTTTTGCCGCAATTGCACTATGATGAAGAAAAAGGAGTGCTATACCTCGATATTTTCAACTGCCCGTTCAAAGAAATCGCCGCGCAAGCACCTGATACCGTCTGCGGCATGCACCACGCTTTTTTGGAGGGAATGGTCGAGACGCTGTTTGCCGGTGCTGAAGTAACGGAAACGGAAAATATGATGGAAGGCAGCCACCGCTGCGCCTACCGCACCATCATCCGTCCGTGACAGCGTCCCTCCTTCCTTCTTTTTTGTCTGAAGCAAGCAACGGCCGGCATTGGCATCATTTCTTACCACTTGTCCGAAAGCGTTATTTACATTCCCAATCATTGTACATTATAATAAGTAAGGACCAATGGTTTGCACAAACAAAGGAGGGATACATAATGGACCGCATGTTCCGCGTGCTCGCCTTTTGGACCGGCATTTTTGCTGTCATGTTTTACCTTGGCCATATGCATACGACGTCGCTCATCTTCTTTGGCCAAACCGTATTTTTCCTGTTCCTCGGCTTTTTAAAGCTGACCGAGAGAATGTACATTTACATTTTCGGGGCATATTTGACGATTTTCTTCGCGGCATTTACGTATTGGACGACTTTTATGATGGTGCCCGGCATGGGTGAATAAAAAACAGGCAGAACCTCCTGCCTGTTTTTTTGCCGCTTTGACCGGAACCCCTTTTCTCCATTGCAGATAGGCGAAGGAAGCCGTTAATCGGCCGGCAAAAACTCGGGCGCTGGCCAAAAGTCTCGCGCGGGGAGACTCATTCCTTTCTGCAAAATAAGCACGTCAAAAAAGCGGCTGACGCCATCGTCGGCGATCAGCGCGCGGATCATTCGATTTTGGCGGCTTGCCGGCGAAAAGAAATCGCCGCCTTCTGAAACGTTCCATTCATGCAAAAGGCCGGCCGCGAGCAAAAACCGATCTTGGCGAACGAACGCCACTTCCTCCCACCCAGCCTGACGGGCGTACAAGCGAAGCGCATCCCATTGTACATGGCTCGTCAAGTCCATCTCCCCCGGATGGCGAAGCGGGTCGGCAACAAGCTGATGGCGGAAATATCCGCGCAAGCTTCCATGCCGCCGTGCCGGGGCGCGCAACTGTTCGTCCGTATAGCCATAGTCGACCGTCACCATCACCGCCTGATGAAACAGCGGCCCAACCTCGAGCCAAAACGCCTTCATCGCGAGAGGCACCTCAAGCCTTTGCCCTTCAGCAAGATCCAATCCGCGCTCATGTAAATAGCGGACAATAGCGGGACGGCAAAGCGGCGCCTTTTCTTCAACGAGCCGGCCATCGCGGGCGGCGACAAAACATTCGTGCAAAACGCCGCCTTCCTTTACAATGACGTGAACGGGAAACGCATCAAAAAATTCGTTGCTAAACACAATGCCGGAAAACGGCCCACGCTCGGCCAGCCAGCGAGAGACATCGTCATATTGCTCCACCTTCTCGGCTGCGGGTTGAAGCGTTTCGCGCTGGCGCCGGCGGTGGAACGGGCTTTGGTCGATGATCGTATACGACAAGCGGTCGTATGTATGTGGACTTTTTTTCTTCCATTCTTCCAATACCGAAAGCGCCAATCTTCCGTCTCCGCCCCCCCACTCGCAAACAGCGGGCGGCAGGCCGCTCTGTTCCACCATCCGAACCCAAAGCGAAGCAAGCGCTTTGCCAAACACCGGCGCGAATGAGCTGTTCGTAAAAAAATCGCCTTCCTTGCCGATTTTCGCCCGCTCTCGCATATAGTAGCCGAATCGTTCGTCGTAAAGAACCATCTGCATGTAATCGGCGTACGACACCCGCCCACCCGGCGCTGCGGCAATCTGTTCATACAATCGACCCATCACCATTTCTCTACCCCGTCTTCATCATCATTCCGAAAGAAGCTCCCGCCTCAAGCAAAGTGAAGTGGGAGTCGTTCACTTTTTTACTGTTGACATAGTGAAAATAATCATATATTGTTATAGTAGCAGCTTAACTATATCCCCTCCCATTATTGTGGATAGAACATCCCCCAAAAACCCTTCTTGGCGCGGCTAAGAAGGGTTTTTTTGTGTGTTCCGGCGCCAGGAGGCCTTCCGTTGCGCTTTTCCTTGCCCAAAGGAGCCGCCTGCGTTTGCCCGAGGGAATTGCTTGTGTGAAGCCGACGTAGACGGCTTTTTTTCTTACGAAAACCCATGCAAAAACGGATTTGCATCCATCTCCGCGGCGATCGTCGTCTCTGGCCCATGGCCTGAAAGAACGATCGTTTCCTCCGGCAGCGTAAGCAGTTCGTCATGAATGCTTTTCAACAGCTGCTGATGGTTGCCGCCTGGCAAATCCGTGCGTCCGATGCTGCCGGCAAACAGCGCATCGCCGGAAAACACAATATTGGCTTGTTTGCAATAATACGAGACGCTGCCCGGGGAATGACCCGGCGTTTCGCGGACATCCAACGCAAACGGACCAATGTTCAGCACCGTCGGTCCTTTCAGGCATGTCGGTTCGCAGCGGACAGCGACCGGACCGCCGAAATAAAGCGAGCCATTCAATGCCGGATCTTGCAGCCATTGTTTTTCCTTTTCGTGCACATACACTGGAATGTCCCAGCGGGCAAGCACGTCCGGGATGCCGCCAATATGGTCAAAATGCGCATGCGTCAGCAAAATCGCCAACGGGGTCAGCCCTTTTTCCTCGATCCTGCGGACGAGCGCCGCGCCTTCCGCGCCGGGGTCAACGATCAGGCATTGTCGATCTGCAGACGACAACAAGTAAGCGTTGGCCTGAATCGGGCCGACAGGGATGCGCGTCCATTCCATGGCCATCTCCTCCTTTCCTTGACATGTCCAATATTTAACTTTATTTTACTGCTTTTTTTCAAGCGATGGAAGAGAAAAGAGAAAGGGACCTCGACAAATGGAGGAAAAAAGATTACAATGAAAAAGAATGGACACGTTTGTACATACTGTTTCATGAGGGGGTAAAACGATGGGTACGGTCATTATTTTTGCACTTGTAACGCTGCTTGCCCTTTATGGAATGCTCCGTACATTGCGCGAGAAAAACGTGCTCGGATTTTTGTTTGGACTTGCCACTACCGCCGTATTCGGCTGGTTTACCATCATGACCATTTTACATCATGGCATTCCAACCGGCACGCACTGAAAACGCAAGAGGCGAATCATGCCTCTTGCGTTTTTTTATGCCATTTTGAGCGCTGCTAAAAACAGGCCGAGGCTGTCGCGATATATTCGCGCAAACTGCGAGAGCGGCAATGGATTGACACCCTCGCCGAGCTCCACCGTGTAACCGCGCCGTCTCCACGTTTGAATGAACCAATCGCGGTAGCCGGCATGGCTGTCAATGTAGCGAACAGCCTGGTAGCCGCTTGCTTCAGCCATCGCCTGAACCGTTGCCTTCGCCTCCGGCGGCTCGAACCCTTCATATCCCCAATAAATTTCCTTGCCTTGTGTATGAAACGCGACGACCATCGCAAAATCGCCCGACTCGGCGAGCGCCGCCATCGCTTTCGCCTCCGGCTCCGTAAGCGGGGCGAATCCTGGAAAATCACGCGGTGCCGGCGCTTTCGGCGGTTTGCGGGTCTGTTCTATTTCCCAGTTAGCTGGGAATTGATTGTTTAAATCAACGCCGCGGATGTTCGCTTTCCATTGCGAAAAGTCGAGCGATCCACCGTTGATGCAGACGACTTCGCTCCGATGCGGCTCTTCTTCCGGCGGGCCGTTCAGCACAAGGTTGACGCCGTCGGGATTGACCATCGGCACAACGGAAAGAGTCACTTTACGGTAATAATCAAGCACCCGATGGCCAGCAAGCTCGTCATCGTTAACCAACGCCCTCGCGTACTCGTCGATGAGCGCCATGATTACGGCCGTCGTGATCCACTCATTCGCGTGGAATGATCCGTTCATATGCACGCGCACCGGCCCGCGGCCGATTTGCAGTTCAACGAGCGGCAAGCCGAGAACGCTATGGCCGATCGTCCGCTGGCGCACAAACGGATAGCGACAGACGAGGGCGGTGATATCCTCCATCAAAGCGGCAAAATCGTACGGACGGACGCTGCGGACGACCGGGGACGAAATCCGCTTCGGCAGCGGCGCTGTTCCGTTGATGACCGCCATCGCCCCCGGCAGCCGCCGCAGCACCTCCGTCGGCAGCGATAGGCGGTCAGCGAGCGCTTCCCACGTATCGATCGGCGCGTATCCCGGGATGGCAACGGTCTGCCCAGGGCGCAATCCCTCTTCCACATGCGGATTCGAATCGATGATCAGTTCAGTCGGCACCGAAAACCATCGTCCATATGTTTCAAACGTATCGCCGGGCCATGCTTGAAGGTGCATGCGCCGTCTCCCCTTCCCATTTCTTTACCTTAACATATGTCGGCAGACGGCAAAAAATGAGCGCCTGGCAGGCGGCAGTGCACGAATGTTCGCAAACATCTCCTTCTTTAAAGTTCGTTCCAATCTCATATCATCCAACAATAAGAAAAGGCGCCCCAACCTTTTTGGGACACCTTTCGTTGTTTACGCGCCGACAAGCTCTTTCGCCAGCCAGGCGGCGCCGATGACGCCGGCATCGTTGCCAAGCGTCGCTAAAACAAGCTTCGCCCCAGCGGCGACGCGCGGGAACGCGAAGCGGCGGAAATGGGCGGCCACGCGCTCGACAAGCATGTCACCCGCCTTGGACACGCCGCCGCCGATCACGATTTTCTCCGGGTTCGTCACATTGGCGGCATTCGCCAACGCCCAACCAAGATAGTACGTTGCTTCATCGACCACTTCCAATGCCAGCGCATCGCCCGCTTTGGCGGCGTCAAACACCGCTTTGGCCGTCACATCCCCGTTGCGAAGCTCACTCGGACGCTCATCTGCGGTCAATTTCTCCTTGGCGATCCGCACGATGCCGGTGGCGGACGCAATCGTTTCCAAACATCCGGTTTTGCCGCAGTTGCAACGGGCGCCGCCATCAGGGATCATCGTCATATGTCCGATCTCTCCGCCGGCGCCGTTTATGCCGCGCACAATGGCTCCGTTGGCAATCACACCGCCGCCAACGCCGGTGCCAAGCGTCACAAACAACAAATGGCGCGCTCCTCCCCCTGCTCCTTTCCACATTTCGCCAAGCGCGGCGAGATTGGCGTCATTATCGACCGAAACGGGCAGCCCCGTCGCCTCTTCCAGCCGTTGCTTCAATGGATAATTCGTCCACCCTATATTGACCGTCTCATACAACATGCCGGTTTCCTCTTCGACCGGTCCGGGGGCGCCGATGCCGGCGGCAAGCAGCCTCTCTTTCGCTCCGCCGAGCTGGGCGAGCGTCTTTTCAAGCGATCGGGCAATGTCAGCGACGATATGCTCACCGCGATTGGCGGTGTTCGTCGGAATTTCCCATTTGTGCACGATGTCACCCTCGGTGGTGACAAACGCCATTTTGATTGTCGTGCCCCCGAGGTCAATGCCTACCAACCATGGTTCCATTGCATCCTCATCCTTTTTTCATCCGTTTTTCCCGCTCCATTTGCGCTTCCTGCCGCAAAATAAACAAAGCGGCTTGCAGCTGTTTCGCATCGATCAGCTGGGACTGGTACAGCTCTTTCACTTCCTCTTCCATCAGCTCCAGATCAGCGAGCCGGTCGCCCACGTAAATGATCGTGCCAAACCGTTTCAACAGCTGCTGAACATCGTATACCGTCTTCATCATCATTCATGCTCCTTTTTTCCTCTTTTAATGTAGCGGCAAACGGCCGCGGCCGTCAAGACAAAAAACGCAGGCGCTAAAAATCAGCACCTGCGTCAGCGGTCAGGGTCGCGCGGGTGAAGAATCGCCGGTCGCCGGTTTTTGAGCGGCATCGGCGACCGGATGAGCACGTCGCGCATCGCTCGGTAGGAGAACGGGATGAACGGCCATAAGTACGGAACGCCAAATGACGTCATCCGCGCCAAGGCAAGAATCCAAACGGTGATGCCGATGACATAACCGTACAGGCCGAACAGGCCCGACAAAATGAGCAAGGCAATGCGGACGAGCCGGTTCGCCAAACTCATTTCATAGCTGGGCGTCGCAAACGTACCGATGGCCGTAACGGAAAAATACAAAATCACTTCATTGGAAAAGAGTCCAACTTCCACCGCGATGCCGCCGATCATAAGCGCGGCGACGAGGCCGAGCGCGGTCGCCAGCGAAGACGGTGTATGAATGGCGGCCATTCGCAGCATATCCATCCCGATTTCAATCATCAAAATTTGTGCAAACAGCGGAATGTCTCCCAATTTGGCCTTTCCCAAAAACTGGAGTGGATCCGGCAGCAGTTCCGGCTCGATCATGAGCAAATACCAAAGCGGCAGCAAAAACACCGACGCCCAAACGGCCAGAAAGCGGACGAGCCGCAAATACGCCCCGACGATCGGCTTATTCCGGTACTCTTCAGCGTGCTGCAAATGATGCCAAAACGTTGCCGGGGTAATAATGACACTTGGCGATCCATCGACGATCACAAGCACATGGCCTTCATACAAATGGGCCGCTGCCGTATCAGGGCGTTCCGTATAGCGGACAACCGGGTACGGATTCCAATGCCGTCCGGAAATAAACTCTTCCACCGTTTTCTCAGCCATAACCAGCCCGTCTGTGTCAATGGCGGTAATCGATTCCCGAACGCGGCGAACGAGTTCTGGGTCGGCTATTTCCTCGATATAGCAAATGCAAATATCGGTCTTCGAGCGCCGCGCCACCTGCACGTACTCCATGCGCAAGGAAGGGTCGCGGACGCGGCGGCGGATGAGCGCGGTGTTAAAGACGATCGTCTCGACAAAACCGTCGCGCGCCCCGCGTACGACCCGTTCCGTATCCGGCTCTTGCGGCCCGCGCACCGGATACGTGCGGGCGTCAATCAAAATGATCCGCTCAACGCCGTCAACGACTAATGCCGTCGGCCCAGCAAGCACCATCGCGACCGCTTCTTCCAAGTCGTCTGTCTGTCCGATCTCGACGTACGGAAGATATTTTTTCAGGAGCTTCTCAAGCGGGTGAACGTCCAGTTCGTGTTCCTCAAGTCGGGACAAATATCTCATCAAATAATGCAAAATATCGTCTTTGACAAATCCGTCAATCATAAACAACGCCATCGCCCGGCCGCCATATTCGACGTCAAGGCGAATGACATCGAAGCTCTTCCCGACTCCAAGCCGTTCGGCTAAATAGGATGCATTGTCATGAAGGCGACGGGACGCCAGGCGTTTGGGCATCTGTTTCTCCATCGTCATCCCCCTGCATCGTTTGCACTGTATACTCCCCATCATAGACAAGCATGAGGAAATTCATACATAAATGTTCCTTGCAATGCATATATTGGTGAAAACCTTGTCCAATCCGGGAGGATGTCATGAAACGATGGATGATCCCCTTCATGGCGCTTGCTTTTTTCCTTGCCGCCGCGCTCGCCTCGCTGTGGGAGCACGATCAGACCGCTGAAACGATCAAGTTTTTCCCGCTTGATCGCGAAGCGGCGTTCATCGAAGCGAAAACATCGCTTGCGCTTGAGGGCGGCAATGAACCCGGACGCTACGCGCTCCGCTGGTCAGCCGCCTCCATTTTAAACCGCCGCGCCTATTTGCGTCAGGACGTCTCGTTGTTGTTTGCCGATGGCCGCTTGGCCGATGTGCTGTCGAAATGGAAAACGAACACGGATGCCATCGACATGGAAAAGAAGGTCCGGATGCGGGACAGCCGCTTTTTTCAAGCCGTCTCGTTCCATCACGGCGAGCTGCATACAGGAGAGAACATCACAAGCAGCCAAACGATGTCAAGCAGCTATTTGTACGTCATTGACTCACCGTACCATCCGCGCGCATCGTTCCGGCGGCCAAGAACAGATGACGAGCGCGAATGGCAGCGCGTCTTGAACAAAGCCACGAATGAATTTCTTCGTCATAAAGCGGACGAGCTGCTCACCCACTTTTCTTTGTCAAAGAAAGATTATTACGCCCTTTATTTGCCGGAGCTCGTCGCCTACACGGAACAACCGTTGCCGGGGTTGTCAACGGCAAAAACGCAAACCGTCATCGGCCGTCTTTGGGAAGGATTGTACAAGTCGTACATCCTTGGCATAAAAAAAGAGGATGGATCCATCCTCTCGCCAATCGGCAGCACGATGCCGCTCATTCTCATTCGCAAAGATTACAGTAGGCTCTTCGTTCTCATTGAAGCGAAAACCGGGGAAAAAGTGATGCTCGTGCAACTTCTTTAACACATTTCGAAAAGAGGCCTCCCACTTCAAACAAAGCGAAGTGGGGGCGTTTACCGAAATCCGATCCATAAGCCAGCGGCGACAAGCAACGCCGCCACCGCCAACGCTCCCGCCTGCCGCCCTAAAGCGGTGTGTTTTGGCAAATGAACGACGCCAGCCGCCAAAAAACCGCCAACCAGTCCGCCGATATGGCCGGCGTTGTCGATGCCGGGAACAAGCAGGCCAAACAACAGGTTGACGATGATTAAACTGATGACGTTCATCCCCATCGTTCGAAAAAATAAATGCCGGTAGACAGTGCCGAAGTAAAGAAGAGCCCCGAACAGCCCGAAAATGGCTCCCGACGCCCCGGCCGATAATGACGGTGTAAACAAAAAACTCGCCAGCGCTCCGAAAAATCCAGCCGTTACGTAAATGAACAAAAAGCGAAGCGAGCCGTACAGCCGCTCAACCGTGATCCCTAAATAATACAAGGCGAGCGTGTTGGTCAGCAGATGCAAAAAACCAATATGCAAAAACATTGGCGTCAACAGCCGCCACCATTCTCCCGCCTCAATGAGCGGATTGAATTTGGCGCCGTAGTGGATCAACACATCCGGATTCGTGCTCCCGCCGCTCCATTCGAGAACCAAAAACATCGCAACCTGCACGACGATGAACAGCCGGGTGAACATCGGCTTGCCATACTCAAAAATGCGCCGTTCCTCCTCACGGCGGCGCCGCCATTCGCGGACCACCTCGCGCTTTAAGCGCTCGGCGGCAGCAAACGGATCGGACGTTTCCACAGGCGGCTCAAAACGGAGCGCAACACCCGTCATCTCCGCAAGCCGCGGCAGCACGTCCCCCATATTGCCGCTGTGAAGGAGGAGCGTATGAAGCACGCCATCGGACACTCCAGAGAGCGGCAACGGCTCGGCGACAAGAAATTCCCAATCGTCAACCGGCGGATACACCATCACATAAACATTGATGACCCGGCCCGCTTTGCTGAAATTCCATCCCCTCATTTGCTGAACGAATTGCCATGTATATTCCATATCAAGGCGCAACGATCGGCTCCAATCAAAATCAGCGCGCACGAGGCGGATGAGTGTTGGGCGACGCCAATGGTTTGATTCCAGCCATACTTCATCGGCCTGCTCAGACATCCGTACGATGCGGTAGCCGCCGCGAGACAAACGCTGAACAAGCTGCCAAAACAGTACATCCATCGTTCCCATCACGTTCTCCTCTCCCTTTCCCTGGCGAGGCCAAGTCCGACAAACAGCAACAAAGCCAACTCATCGACCGTCCGGCAAACCGGAGCGAATGGGCCGGCGGGCGCCGGCCGCGGCGGCCGGTTTTTTCATAACCGACTTCTTCAAAAATGATTCACCGCTATTGCATCATGGACGCAACATTTGCGAAACAAGAGCGTTGCGCACAGGAGGAATGTGGAGCGCAAATCGGACAAGTTGCTTTCGCAACGACGGAACGCGCAATGCGAAGGCGGCCATTCGGTAGCGATAGCGGTAAGCAAGACATCCAGCGGCAACGACAAGCAGCGGGTACGACCATTTATTCATCGTTGTTCCTCCTTCATCATATGACATGCTCGTTATTCTTTTTCCCTTTTTCTCTCCAAATATGAAGCGGGGCGCGTCTAACGCGCCAGCACGAAGGCGGCCAGCACCGCAAAGATGACCGAAAGAACGTTCACCGCATCATTGTCAAGCCACCGCCAGCCTTTCATATGAATGGTCGCCTGCCCGCAATGCCATTTCCGCTCAGTCGTCGCCCCGCATGCCGGACAGCGGTAAGCCGCTTGCCAAGCCGCGCCAAGCCACGTATCGAACCAGCTGCCGAGCCAACCGAAAAAGGCAAGAGTAAAAACGGGTCGGACGTCGAGAAAAAACACGCCAACAGCCGCAATAAACAGTGCGCCGGCAAACGAAGCAGCCGTGCCAAGGAGCGTCACAGCCCCTGAGGTGCCGGCTTCCACCGGCCGAAAGCTCGGCCAAACCCGAGGCGGCCACGGGCTTAAAGAACCGATTTCAGATGCCCACGTATCAGCGTTCGCTGCAGCGACGGCGACAACAAACAGATCATCCCAAATCGGGTCGGGACGGACAGCGGCCAATAGCGCCAACACGGCCGGCACCCCGCCATTGGCCAGCACTTGGATGGCATCGCGCCGCCCGCCTTTCGCCAATTTTTCAGACAGTTTTGCCTTGCGTTGCCTTCCGATGTGGCTAAAGAAGCTGGAGCTGACAAAAAAGCAGCCTAACACCCATATTCCGCCCCATGAAAAGCCGCATCCAACCGCTGCGCCGATGACAACGGTTGCCGCCGCTCCTGATATGGACAACAAGCGCAACAACCACCCGCCGCCGGCGGCGAGGGCAGAGACCGCGATATACCACCATTCATCGCTCACAGTGAAGAACTCCTTGATCAGTAATAATGAATTTCACCGGCACATCATGCTCCTCGGCCGGAATGTCGTCCATCACTTGAAAGGAGTAAGCCAGCGCTGCCGTCACCGCCGAAGCTCCCGGCAAATATCGGTCGTAATACCCGCCGCCATAGCCGATCCGGTAGCCGGTTTTGGCAAAACAGACCCCCGGGACAATGATGAGATCAAACTCATCGCGGTCGATCGGCGTTGTTTGTTTTTCAATCGGCTCAAACAATCCGGCGTACGCTTTTTCGAGCTGGGCAAACGACTCAAGCCGCCGAAAGGACATCGTTTTCGCCCTTGGATCGCATTTCGGGACGCCGATCGTTTTTCCTTCCCGCCACGCCTGTTCAATGATCGGCAAGGTGTTGACTTCCGTCTCTCTCGACACCGTCATGGCGATCGTCCGCGCCGTTTGCCATAATGGCCACCGATATAAATGAGCGGCGATTTGCCGATCGTACATCTCTTTTTCTGCCGCTTTAAGCTGCCGAAGCTGATTCAACATGCGCTGGCGCCATTCCTGTTTGCCGTCCATCATCTTCCCCTTCCTCCCATAAAGATAAAAAGCAGCAGGAATCATCTTCCCACTGCTTACTTCGTTTCGCGGTGCAACGTGACTTTGCGATCGCGCGGGCAATATTTTTTCAATTCCAAACGTTCTGGGTTGTTGCGTTTATTTTTCGATGTAATATAGTTGCGTTCGCCGCATTCTGTGCATGCCAATGTAATGTTCACGCGCATCTTTTTTCCCTCCAAACGAGCTTTATACTTTATATATAATCAGACCTTTCTATGATACCATTTTTCTTCGGCGATTTCCACCTCTAAATTTCATCTTTGTTCAATAAGAGCGCCACAAGCAGAGAATGGTATGGTATAGTGAAAAGGGGAGGGATGCATGTGGTGGAATACGCAATCATCGCTTTGGCAGCTCTAGCCATTATTCTCCTTGTTCTTTCCTTTTTTGCGAAAGATGAACTGAAACCGCTCGAAGAACAAATCGATCATTTGACCGTTTCCCTGGCGCAAGAAACGTACCAGATCAAAAAGCGGCTGCAAGTCATCGAGGAGGAGCTCCTCATTCCGGAGCGGCAACGGTCCGCTTCGCCGCGGCTTGGCGGATCATTGTCGCCGGCCGATCGGCGCATCTTGTTTTTGCATAAACAAGGATTCCCGCTCGAAGACATCGCCCGTGAGACGGGGCTGACCGTTGCGGAAGTCGAGCGGGCGGTAAGGAGGTTGCGCCGATGAACAAGCGATCCATGCGTTCGTTTTCCCTCGGGTTGCTTGTATCGACAGCACTGATCGGCGCCTCGTATTACGCTTCACCCCCGGCTGCACCGACGGAAGCGGAAATCAAGACGTTCCTCAAACAGCATGGGCTTGTCGCCGTGGCGAAAGAGGAATACGACAGGCTCCGCAGCGCTCAGCCGAACGCCGCTCCGAAAGCGGCGTCCAAGCAGATGTCCGAACCATCAGGGCAAACCGTTTACGTCTATCGACTCGTTATTCAAAAAGGAGATACGCCAGAGACCTTTGCCCGCGAACTTGAAGAGGCTGGCATCGTTCAAAGCGCCCGCGCCTTCAACGACTACTTGGAACAACATGGGCTGACGCGCTCCATCCGCCCCGGCGTCTACAACGTGCGGAGCGATATGGACTACGCAGCCATCGGCCGTTTGATTGCCGAACCATAACGAAAGAAGGTGTCCCTCCCAAAGGACCGGGACACCTTTTCTTAAGGCTGTGTCTGCGCATCAAACAGCGTTTTTTGAAAGAAACACATCTTTTTTGAAACGAACTTTTTGTCCGTCATGCCTGACGCCCTCCGGCCGCTTTTATCATCCGAACCGCCCGGCGATATAATCCGCCGTCCGCTGATCAGCTGGACGAGAAAACAACGTTTTTGTCTCTCCGTACTCAATCACTTCTCCGTTTAAGAAAAACGCTGTCCGATCGGAAATGCGAGCCGCCTGCTGCATATTATGCGTGACAATGATGATGCTGTATTTTGTTTTCAGCTCGCCCATCAACTCCTCGACCTTCGCTGTCGAAATGGGATCGAGCGCTGATGTCGGTTCATCCATTAAAATGACATCCGGCTCGACGGCCAAACAGCGGGCGATGCACAGCCGCTGCTGTTGGCCGCCCGATAAACCGAGGGCATTTTCATGAAGCCGATCTTTGACTTCCTCCCAGAGCGCCGCTTGGCGCAAGCTTTTTTCGACGATCTCATCGAGCCGCCGCCGGTCGCGGATCCCATGAATGCGCGGCCCATAGGCGACGTTGTCATAAATCGACTTTGGAAACGGGTTGGGCTTTTGAAACACCATGCCCACTTGCGTCCGCAGCTGTTCAACAGGGTATGACGTGTCAAAAATGCGGCGGCCGCGATACAAAATCTCCCCTTCGAGCCGGACGTTTGGAATGAGCTCGATCATTCGATTGAGCGTTTTGATATAGGTTGACTTGCCGCATCCTGACGGGCCGATAATCGCTGTAATCTCGCGTTCATAAAAAGACAGGTGAATATGTTTTAACGCATGATGCTCGCCATACCATACGTTCAGTCCATTCGTTTCGTAAACAACCTCTTTTTTCACCAACTGGGCCGAAGGAATGTCCTCTTTTCGGCGCTCCACCACCGCCATCGTCCTCATCGGCGTGACTCCTTTCATTTCCTTCCGCCCTCACTGGCAGCGGAAGATCGAGTTTTTCCTATCATAAGCATACAAAACGATCGTTAACGCTGTGTGGACGGTATGTAAAGTTTTTGTAAACGAACATCATTTTTTGGCTCTTCACCACAACATGTACTTGACAAGCAATACGGTTTCCTGCACAAAGATATGCAAAAAGTGCTGATTTTCCCTCACAAGCGTAAATAGGGTATGTTCAGAAAAAATCAAGTACAACTTTTAGTGAAGAGCCATTTTTTTGCAAGCGCAAAAAAGAGGCGCCCGTTCAGGCGCCTTTCATGTCAGCGCGCATCGGCGGCCTCCGCGCCGCCTTGCGCATCAAAGCTGCTCCCGCCTCCGGCCGCCCGCTTCGCTTTCAATTCAAAATAGGCGTCCAAAATGCGGCGGCCGATCCGGTCATTGATTCCGTCGCTCTCCCCTTGCGTCGCCCACGGGACGACAACGGCGAACGACACTTCTGGATCGTTGTACGGCGCATAGCCAACGAGCGTCAAGTTGTACGTTGGATCATTCCGTCGGCTTTGGATCGGCCCATCGTAAAACGCCTCTGCCGTCCCCGTTTTGCCGGCCGGCTTGTACGAAGCACTCGCAAAGTACGAATACGCCGTTCCGCCCGGCTCTTGCATCACACGGCGGAATCCTTCTTGCACCCGCTTGATGTATTCCGTCTTCATATCGATCCGGTTTAGCACGACCGGCTCGAACCGTTTCATGATCCGGCCAGGCTTTTTTCCGTCAGCCGACGGCTCACGAATTTCTTTGACAAGCTGCGGCTTCATCCGATAGCCGCCGTTGGCGATCGTCGAGACGTATTGCGCCAGCTGCATCGGCGTATACATATCGTATTGGCCGATGGCTAAGTCAAGCAAAAACCCGCCGCGCGTGCTCTGGCCTTGGAAGCCGCCGAGTTCGTTCGGCAAATCGATGCCCGTTTTCACGCCAAGGCCGAATTGGCTGAAATAGTGGCGAATCGTCGTAAACGCCTCTGGATTGATGCGAAGCGGCGCGTGCGGACGATACACACCGCCCCCGATGGCGATCGCCGTTTTGAACATATAGACGTTCGACGACTGCTTGAGCGCCGTCAGCTCGTTGATCGTCCCCATCGTCTTCCATGATTTTTTCACCGGGGTTCCTTTAATATACAGCGGCTCGTCCTTAATATACGTATTCGGATGAAGCACCCCTGTTTGAAAGCCGGTGAGAACAGTCGCCCCTTTCACCGCCGATCCCATCGCATAGGCGGACGTGATGTTGCCGATGGCAAAGTCGACAAATTTGCCGTCTTGAAGAAGCTTGCCGGCCATCGCCAACACTTCGCCCGTCTTCGGGTTCATCATGACGACAAACGCCCGGTCCAAGAGCGGCGACCGGCCTTTGCGCTTCGTCGCCAAAATCTCTTGTTGAATGATTTGCTCAACCTTTTGCTGGAGCTCGGCATCAATGGTCAACACGAGGTCTTTGCCGCGCTCGCCTGGGTACACTTGCTCAACCGAGATGACGTTGCCCGATTTGTCGACAACGTTTTTCACTTTTGCCTTTTTGCCGTGCAGCACTTCTTCATACTGCATCTCCAAATAGCTTTTGCCGACGCGGTCATTGCGGCTGTAGTCGCGGGCTAAAAAGTAATCGAGCCGTTCGCGCGGGACGCCTTCGTCTTCTTCAGTCACACTGCCGAGCACAGAGCGGAATGTGTTGTCATAGACGTATTTCCGGTCCCAATCCACCGTCGTATTGACGCCGGGCAGCTCGCTCAAATGCTCGCTGACGACCGCATATTCGCGGTCGGTCACTCCTTTGCTTTTGACCGTCTGTGGCGTCAAGGCGTAGCCGCTTTCCATCTCATGTTTAATGGCGATCACTTCAAGCTCCGCTTTCGAAATTTGCGCCAAATCTTGCTTCGTGATGCGATCGAGCGTCCACTCGTACACTTTTTTGTCGATCTCTTTTTGCGTCAATCCTTGATCAGCGAGCTTTTTCCGTTCTTGTTCGCTCACCTTCTGTTTCGCTTCTTTCGGATGCGTTAAAATCCAATAATCTTTCATATCGCGCTCAGTCACTTTTTTCTCAGCATCGGGAATGTCGATGTATTGAGCAAGTTTCCTTGCTATGTCCAATATTTCTTCCGGCTGTGTCGTTTTTGAGCGCGTGTACATAATCGCCTTTTGTGGTGTGTTGTCGACGATCACGCGGCCGAACCGATCGTAAATTTTGCCGCGCGGCACCGGCGTGCTGACGATTTCATCCTGCGTCCGCTCCACTTCGCGCCGATAATCTTCACCATAGACGATCTGTACGACGCCAAGGCGCAAAATCAGCGCTGAAAACAGCAAAAAAACAAAGAAAAACAAAATGTTTAACCGAATCGGCACTTGCGCCCGCTTTTTCCGTTTCATCCCCCGGTCCTCCTTCCCTCCCCCTATTGTAAAAGAAAAAGGCGGGCATGGCTAGGGAAAAACTTGGCCCCTCACACCGGCGAACGGCCTCGTTCGCCGGCCAGTTTCGGCCGAAGCAAAAGCCGCTCGCGCTGATCGCGCTCCGAACGGCCATCGGTAAAGCGAATGCGGCGGACAAACCAATAAATCACCAAATGCCCGGCTCCGCACACAAACATAAGCACCCGAATGCCAGCCTCTTCGCCAAAGAGCGCCACAGCCGTCAAAAAGGCTAAAATCGACACCACCCGTCCGGCGTTTAAAAACAATTCGCGGACAACGATGTATTCGACGCGCGCCTCGGCCGATTTCCAGCTCTTCCCGATGACGTCAAACGTCAAGGAGGAATACGGAACAAGCAGCAATGGATACGCAATGGCGATCGTGATGGCATAAAGAATGAGGCGCGGATAGGTCGGATGAAAAACGATCAAAAAAATCGCCCCATATAGCAGCGCTCCCCCAAATAGAATGGCTTTCATCCGATATTCACGCTTGATCAGCCGGGAGACGGCATAATAGGCGACAAACGATGTAAACGAGTTGACAAGCCCGAATTTGCCGAGCGCCCATTCACTTCCAGAAGTGACATACACAAGCACGGAAATGATAAACACAAACGTGCCTTCGCGCAATCCTTGAAAAAAGTGGGCATTCGTAATGAGCCGCCAGTTCCGGTTTTCATTCCTCTCCTTTAAAATGCGGACGAACAAATATTTCCCCGCGGCCTCGCGGCGCTTCAAGAAAAAGCTGAGCAGCACAGCAACAAGAAACAAGCCGAGCGACAGCGAGAAAACGAACGTATACCCTTTCGCTCCATGAAGCGACGAGATGATATAACCGGCGGCAATCGGCCCGATCATGCCGGCGGATGAGGTCAACACCCCGAAAAAACCGTTAAAAAAGTCGCGCGTCTCCGGTTCGGTAATTTCAAATGTCAACACGTTAAACGCCAGCCAATAAAAACCATAGCCGACGCCGAGCAGCGCGCCGAGAAAAAGCAAATATTGATGGGCGCGAGAGCCGACCAATAAAACGGTGACAAAAAAAACGGCTAAACACGACACGCCAAGCCGCAAAATGAGAATACGGTCAATTTGTTTTGCCAGCCGGCCGGCGAAAATAAACGTCAGCGGCTGCATCGTGACAATCGCCAAATTGTATAGCGCCAAGTCGCGGAAATCGCCGGTCTGTTTCCATAAATAAATGTTGACAAACGTGTTCGACAGGGAAACACCGAGCGCGTAAAACCCACCGATGCAAAGCAAAAGCAACAAATCGCGGTTCACTTGTTCTTGGCCGGTTAGTTTTTGGAAAAATGCCATTGCAAACTCCCCTTTTCATCTATCCGGTAGTGTGGCCATTTCCGCTATGGCTATGCACCCGGCACGAAGAAAACCGCTTCCTTTGCCTGCACCCTCCATCGCTAAAAAAAGCGGGGCGTTTTGTTTCGCCCCGCTTTTTTGATTACTTCGCTTTCGCTTCGCTGTACCGTTTCGCCACTTCGTCCCAGTTGACAATGTTCCAGAATGCGGCAATGTATTCCGGACGGCGGTTTTGGTATTTCAAGTAGTACGCATGCTCCCAAACGTCCAAGCCGAGAATCGGCGTTTTGCCTTCCATGATCGGCGAGTCTTGGTTCGGCGTGCTCGTAATTTCCAGCTCGCCGTTGTTCACGACAAGCCATGCCCAGCCAGAACCGAAACGGCCGGCCGCTGCTTTCGAAAACTCGTCTTTAAACGCGGCGAAGCTGCCGAATTTTTTGTTGATCGCCTCAGCCAGCTCACCCGTCGGCTCACCGCCGCCGTTTGGCGACAAAATCGTCCAGAAAAGCGAGTGGTTCGCATGACCGCCGCCGTTGTTGCGCACCGCCGTACGAATGCTTTCCGGAAGGGCTTCCAAATTGCTGAGCAATTCTTCGAGCGATTTGTTTTGCAAATCCGGATGCCCTTCAAGCGCCGCATTCAAATTCGTGACGTATGTGTTATGGTGCTTCGTGTGGTGAATGTTCATCGTTTCTTTGTCAATGTGCGGCTCAAGCGCATCGTACGGATACGGCAATGCTGGCAATTCAAATGGCATACCGATCTCCTCCTTTTTGGTTTATGTACACGAACGCCAAAGCGTCCGTTTGAGATTAGCTTACCAAAGTTGGCACATTGTTTCAATCGATTTGTTTGTCCTCCCTTTTTGTTTACATATTTTCAACACACCGTTGACCGTTTCTTCATAATGACAAGCTATAGTATAAGGTAGCTTCCAGTTAAGGGGGAACTCAGCGAAAATGGAAACGAAACGATCAGGTTCTTTATGGAACGCCTTTCGACTTGAGACAATTGTCATGATGGCCATGGTGCTCACAACGACGTTGTCGGCCCTTGTCATCACCTCAATCGGCTATATTCAAGGGCGCCATTCAGCTATTCAGTCGATCCAACAACAATTGCAACTATCAAGCGAAACCATGGTTGAAAAAATTTCCATTTTAAAGGCTACAACGACCAATGAAGCATTTTCTCAAAAACTGAACTACTCATTGACCTTAAATGAACGGAAATTCCACGCCTTACACCTTCATCCGGTGCAATTGATTTTAACGAAAACGGGAAAGACGGTGGCGAAACGGCCATCCTCGCCCAACCAAACACTGCCCGAACAGGTCGTGCGCGATATATTGAAAAAGAAGCAAGGGGTTTTGCATACAGACCAATGGCTGGCCGCATTTTCCAGTTCCAGCGATTTGCAGGGAGCGGTCTACATCATCGCCATTCCGGAAAAGGATTATCTGTGGCCGCTTTTGAAACAGCAAGCAACAAACCTGGCATGGTCTGTTGCCGCCATCTTGACCGTATGCCTGGCCGGATGGAGGATCATCCGCCGCGCCACCCGCCCCATTGCTTGGCTCCAGCAAGCCATGGAACGGCTTGGATCTGGCGATTGGCGGTCGCGCATCGAATTGCATGCAGCGACAAAAGATATTCTCGCCCTCGCCGATGGGTTCCATCAGATGTCCAGCAATTTGGCCGTTCTTATCGAACATATGCGCTTCAGCTCCGAGCAAATCGCAGCGGCTACCAACATTTTAAACCAAACATCCTCTGAGACAACAGCGGCTTCTGAACAAATCGCAGCGGCGGTGGCAGACACGGCGTACGGGGCAGAGCAACAAGCGCGCAAATCGGCTGACATCGCCTCTTTTTTTCAACAACTGGCAGATGAAATGGAACAAATGTCCTTTCGAATGGAGGAAGCCCGTCGTTCCACAGAACAAGCCCATTCCCAAGCGGAAAGCGGCAACCGGCTTGTTCAACGGGCAAGCAGCGACATGGCTTACCTGCAACAATCCATTGCGAAAACGATGTACACAATCGATGCATTGAAAGACCATTCGCGCCATATTGCCAGCATTCTGTCACTAATCGGAAACATCGCTGAACAAACGAACTTGCTCGCCCTAAACGCTGCCATTGAAGCAGCCAAAGCAGGGGAGCATGGCCGGGGGTTCTCAGTTGTTGCGAAAGAAATCCGGGCGCTGTCGGCGCAAACAGGACAAGCGTTGGCACAAATTCAATCCATTGTCCAAGATGTGCAAAGCCAAATCGAGGCCGCGGTTCAATCGATGAAAGCAAGCGCAAAACAACTCGATGAAACGAAAAAAACGTTCACGGAAAGCCAACAAGCCTTTGAAGAAATCACCACAATGGTGTCGCATTCATCCGCACATACGCTGCAAATTTCAGAACAATTCGCCGCCATTGAGCGGCAAATCAGCGAAATGCGTGAACATATCGCAGGGATTGCCACCGTTGCCCAACAGATTGCTTCGTCGATGGAGCAAATTTCGAATTTTACCGACGGCCAGCACAATGCCATGGCTGCCATTCGTTCCGAAGCCGATGCACTAAATGAACGGGTGTTGCAATGGCGCGCCTTGCTTGAAACCTTTCATTTGCCTTCTGACTAAAGCGGGAAGATGCCCGCTTTTTTCTTCGTCCCAAGTTGAATTCTTCCTCTTTCCCGGCTACAATGGAAAAGGAGACAAAGAAAGGTGTGTCTGCGATGAACGTATTCGTCCAGCTGTGGAAAAGCTTATATTCTCCGAAAGACATCGCCCGCTTTCGATTTCAGGGAATTGGGAAAACGATCGGTTATTTGTTTTTGCTGACTTTGCTGTCCATTCTTCCGACGTTTTACTATGTCTCCTCGTCTCTCACTGAAGGCATCCGCACAACGAGCGCCTTATTGAATAACGAGTTGCCGCCGTTTTCGATTGAAAACGGCGAACTTCACTCGGAGGCGGCCACGCCGATTCATATTGATCAAGGCGGATTTACGATCATTTTTGACAGCACCGGCAAAGTGACGAGTGAGAAAGTCGAGCAGTTTCCGAACGCCATCGCGCTCTTGAAGCATGAAGCCGTGCTCGTCGCCGGCCATCAGGCGCAGCATTACAGCTATGCCACGTTTCCGGATGTGACCATTACCGACGAAGACGTTCGCGCGTTCATCGCCGGTCTTCAGTCGCTTCTCCCTGTCCTCATCCCGCTTTTTGGGCTCGTTTTATACGTGCTCGCCTGCGCCGGGAAATTCATCAGCGTGTGCATCTTTGCCTTTTTCGGCCTGATTCTTGCCGGCGTGCTCGACAAAACGTTGCGCTACCGCCATACATGGGTGATGTCGGCTTACGCCATTACGCTGTCGACCGTCTTTTTCACCGTGATGGAAACGGTGCAAGCGGTCGTGCCCTACGGCGCGTTGATCCATTGGTTCGTTTCGCTTGTCGTCCTCTTTTTGGCAGTCAAGGAAGTGCCATCAGCCAAACGGGAAATATAAAAAAGCTGCCTGTTGATGCAGGACAGCTTTTTTTGTGCTTACGCTGCTTTGCTTCTTTCTCCTCGTCCTCGACGCGCGCGCCGCCCCCCGGAGAAATACCGCGCAAGCAAGGAAGAAGCGAGCCGTGCAGCCAAATTGAATAAAAGAACGGCCACCATCAACACAGCCGCCGATTTAGCCGCGATCAGCTTCGCGTCTGGGACAATGCCTTCGGAATTCAATTTCCAAATATGCACGGTCAGCGTTTCGGCCGGCCGGAACACGTTCAGCGGGTTGGCCTGGCTGCCCCAATCCGCATCCCAACGAAGCATCGGAGTCGTCAGCCCAGCGGTATAAATGAAAACAGCCGCTTCGCCGAAAATGCGCCCGGCCGATAAAATGACGCCGGTGACAATTTGCGGGATGGCGGCCGGAAGCACCGCTTTGACCAACGTCTGCCAGCGCGTCGCTCCAAGGGCAAGACTTCCCTCTTTAATGTTGGACGGAACATCCAAAATCGCCGTTTCGCAAATGCGCGTCAATCCAGGCAAATTGATGATCGTGACGGCTAACGCTCCGCCGAGCAGCGTATAGCCCCAACCCGTCAAGGTGACAAACGCCAACAATCCGAACAACCCGACGACAATCGACGGCAATGATGCCATCGTTTCCAAGCAAAGGCGAATGAACCCGACGATCCGCCCCTGTTTGGCGTATTCGGCCAAATAAATTCCAGCTCCCAACGAAAGCGGGACCGACAAAAGCAATGTCACAACCAACATATAAAACGAATTGATCAACTGCGGACCAATGCCACCGCCCGCTTGCGTATTGCTCGGCCGTCCGAACAGAAACTCAGGTTGCCAAAACCCCGCTCCTTTCGACAACACAACGGCAAAAAAGAAAATGAGCAACCCGATGACCGCAGCAGCCACCGCATAGAAAATGCCTGTCCATACTTTATCGATCATCCGCGCTGTCATCTTATCGCTCCTTTCTCGGACCGACCAAACGGATCACGGCAATGAAGAAAAACGAGATCAAGAGCAACATGAGCGCCAATGTCCATAACGCGTTGTTCCATGGTGTTCCGTTGATCGTATTCGCCATATCCATCGTCAATACACTTGTTAACGTCGCCGTCGGGCTGTCAAGGCCTGAAGGCAGCTTAATCGTATTGCCGATCACCATCTGCACGGCAAGCGCCTCGCCGAACGCCCGCGCCAAGCCGAGAACGACGCCAGTGGCAATCCCGGCTTTCGCCGCCGGAACGATGACGCGGGAAATCGCCTGCCAACGCGTAGAGCCAAGCCCGTATGATGCTTCCATATACGCCATTGGGACATTGGCCAAGGCGTCGGCCGCAATGCTGGTGATGGTCGGCAAAATCATCATACTAAGGACGATGATCCCCGCAAGCAGACTAAAGCCGGAGCCTCCGAACCATTCGCGCAAGAGCGGAACGAGAATCGTCACCCCAAGCCAGCCATACACCACCGACGGAATGCCGACAAGCAGCTCCAGCACCGGCTTGAGCAACGAAACGAACCATTTGGGAGCGATAAAGTTCATGAAAATCGCCAACGCCAAAGCGATCGGCGCACTGATCAACAAAGCGCCAAGCGAGACGAGCATCGAGCCAACAATAAAAATGAGCGCCCCATACTTCGGCGGCGTGCCATTTGGATCCCATTGCGCCGAAAGCAACATGTCAGAAAGCGAAAGACCGCTGTCCGTAAAGGACTGAATTCCCTTTACCGCTAAGAAGATGATCATCGTCACCGTAATCAGAACGATCAGCCAGCCGCAGATGACCGCAAACGTGCGGCCGATGTATTCTTCAAGCCAGCGATTCCGCCGTTTCGTATGCATTTGTTGCATGGCTTCATCCCTCCATTGTCAAAGGCCGGCCTAACGAGCCGGCCTTCCGCCCTTCTCTACTCCAATTCCGTCATCGGGATATACCCCATCTTTTTAACGGTCGGCGCAAATTCTTCGCTCTTGACAAAGTCGATAAACGCTCGCACCTCTTCCTTCGCTTCCCCTTTGGTAATCATGTATTCATACGACCAAAACGGGTATTTTTCCGTGCGGATGTTCTCCACCGTCGGTTCAGCGCCGTCAATTTTTACTGTTTTTAAGTTTTTCTTTTCCCCGATTAAATACGACATCGCTACATAGCTAACAGCGCCCGGCGTCGAACTGATCGCTTGCTCGACCGCCCCGTTTGAATCCTGAACCGTGCCGATCGAATCGTTGATTTTCACGTCTTTCATGATCGTTTTCTCAAATGTCGCCCGCGTGCCCGATGACGCCGGACGGTTGATCACGTGAATGGCTTCATCCGGTCCGCCGACTTCTTTCCAGTTTTTGATCTTTCCGCTGAAAATATCTTGAATTTGCTTCGTTGTTAAATTATCGACCTTCACATCGTCGTTGACCACAATCGCAAAGGCGATGCCGGCCACTTTATGGTCAACGAGCTCTGACGCTTTCGATTTGTCGTCCAGTTTCTCCGCCGCCGGCACATCAGAGTTGCCGATTTGCACGGCGCCAGCTGCCACTTGGTTGACGCCCGTGCCGCTGCCGCCGCCTTGAACGGTGATCGACACGTCCGGATATTTTTCCATAAACGCGTTTGCCGCTTCTTCTGCCAGCGGCTGAAGCGCTGTAGATCCCGCTAGGGAGATAGTGCCGGAGTAAGTTTCTTCTTTCTTCGTCGTTCCTTCATTGCCGCCCGCGCTGTTATTTTCAGTCTGCCCGCAGCCGGCCAAAACGCCGGTCATCAACAAGGCGGCCAATCCCAATTTAACTCGTTTGCTCCACATCAAGTAATCCCCCTTTTGTTTTCGTACTTTCAACGTACAAGACCATTGTAGCGAGACATTGTTAGGCCCTTATAAAGCGGTTGTTAAGTTTCTGTAAAGACCAAAAACAGGAATATTTTCAAAGCCGTCGAGCCTTGAAGGCAAAGAAGAACTGTGATGCCGTTTTTCAAAATTGGAGACATTCTTTTGTTGAGGGGTTTTCCCCATGAAATCAACGACCTTACTAAGAAAGGCATATTTTCTCTGGACAAGCATACATATGAATGAACGATAGATGTACACAAGCGGAGGAAGCGCCATGAAAAAATTCATTCTTCTCCTATTTCTCATTCTTTCCAGTTATATCGTTTACCGCGATCTTGCCATCGGAACGCTCCACCCTTCGTCTGAAACAGCAGCAGCCATTGTCCAGTCGAAACAAGCGCCCATGCCGTACCGGACCGTGACAGTTCGCCCCGGCGATACGTTGTTGTCCATCGTCGAGAAAGAACTCGACGGTCCATTGCCCGTTCCGCTTGAGCAGCTGATCCGTGATTTTGAACGGTTAAATCCAGGCGAACATGCGCAAACATTAAAAATCGGGAAAACTTATAAAGTGCCGATCTATCGCTAACCGACGAATCGCTTGTCAAACGGCGGATGGCACTGTTACAATAATGCAGAAAGCGACTTGAATGTTAAAGGAGCGAATTCCCGTGGGTGAAATCATCCATCGTTCAAAGACGCGGCCGGTCCGCGTCGGTCCGCTGACAATCGGCGGCAGCAACGAAGTCATCATTCAAAGCATGACGACGACAAAAACGCACGATGTCGAAGCGACGGTGGCGCAAATCCACCGCCTCGAGGAAGCGGGGTGCCAAATCGTCCGCGTCGCCTGCCCGGACGAGCGGGCGGCTGAGGCCATACCGGAAATAAAAAAGCGAATCAACATCCCGCTTGTCGCCGACATCCACTTTGACTATAAATTGGCGCTGAAAGCGATCGAAGGCGGCGTCGATAAAATCCGCATCAATCCAGGCAACATCGGGCGCCGCGAAAAAGTCGAAGCGGTCGTGAAAGCGGCGAAAGAGCGCGGCGTACCGATTCGCATCGGCGTCAACGCCGGATCGCTTGAAAAACGCATTTTGGAAAAATATGGCTATCCAACGGCCGACGGCATGGTTGAGAGCGCCTTATATCATATCCGCATTTTAGAAGAACTTGATTTTCACGATATTATCGTTTCGTTAAAGGCGTCCGACGTACGCCTCGCCATTGAAGCGTACGAAAAAGCGGCGCGCACGTTCGACTATCCGCTCCATGTCGGCATCACCGAAGCGGGAACGCTTTTTTCCGGCACGATCAAAAGCGCGGTTGGACTCGGCGCCATTTTAAGCAAAGGCATCGGCAATACGATCCGCGTTTCGTTAAGCGCCGACCCGGTTGAAGAGGTAAAAGTGGCGCGCGAAATTTTAAAAACGTTCGGACTCGCTTCCAATGCGGCGACGCTCATTTCCTGCCCGACGTGCGGGCGGATTGAGATCGATTTGATTCGCATCGCCAACGAAATCGAAGACTATATCGCCAAAATTCAAGCGCCGATCAAAGTCGCCGTGCTCGGCTGCGCCGTCAATGGACCAGGGGAAGCACGGGAAGCCGACATCGGCATTGCCGGCGCCCGCGGCGAAGGCTTGTTGTTCCGCCACGGCAAAATCGTCCGAAAAGTACCGGAAGAGCAAATGGTGGAAGAGCTGAAAAAAGAAATCGACAAGCTGGCGGAAGAATATTTTGCAAAGCAAAAGGAAAACAAAGCCGCTCTGAAAGGCAACGCCGCCCAATGAGCGGAATTTTCCTGCACAACCAAAAAGGGCGTCCCCGCTTGGGGACACCCTCTCGCTTTTTTTACGTATAAAACGGCATAATAAACAGGCGGACGAGAATGGCGATGACGCCGATGCCGATGGCCCACGCACCGAGCGTTTCTGCGCCGCGCCGGCGCGCGATAAACCCGACAATAATGCCGGCCGCCCCTAACAAAATCGGCCAGATAAACAAGGCGATGATGGACAGGGCCAAAGCGAGCCAGCCGAGCCCGGCGCCGTCCGCACGTTCTTCGTCCCGTTCGTCGCCGCGGCGAATCGGTTCAGCGACTTCCGCCGCTGTTTCTTCCATAAAATTGCGTTCTGGTTCCTCTTTTCCGATCGATTGCACGTAACTTCCGTTATACGTGCGCTCGCGGTCGTCTGCCATATGCTTCCCTCGCTTTCCTAAAGTAAGAAGCATTATTAGTATGGGAAACCGGCGTTATTTTATCAGTGTGAATATTTTCTAACAGGAGGGTGAAACGGTGAAAAAACGGCTTGGCATCGACATTGACGGCACGGTGACATGCCCGAGCACATTCATTCCGTATTTGAACGAAGCGTTCGGCAAAGAGCTCGCATTAAGCGATATTACGCAATACAATTTGGCGCCGTTATACGGCGTGACGGAGGAAGAAATGGACCGCTGGCTTGAGGAAAACGAAGCGGATATTTATGAGCGCGCTCCGCTTGCCCGCTATGCGCTTGAGGTGATCGACAGCTGGAAAGACCGGTATGAGTTGTATTACATCAGCGCCCGTGGCCGCCATTTGTACGATCTCACCGAGCACTGGTTTCGGCGGCACGGCGTCCATTACCACCATATTGATCTGATCGGGTCGCACGACAAAATCGCCGCCGTCCGCCAATATAAGCTGTCCGCCTTCTTTGAAGACAAGTACGACAATGCCTGTGAAATCGCCGAAGCATGTGGCATTCCGGTCATTTTGTTTGACACCCCATACAACCGAGGCCCGCTCCCCGAAAACGTCATCCGCGTCAACAACTGGCTCGAAGCAAAGCGAGAAATCGAACAGCGCCTCCGGCCATAAAATAACATCTCCCTGCTTATACAGGGAGATGTTGTTGGCATTGCGGACATGTGCCGTAAATTTCAAACTTATGGTCAGCGATCTCATAACCATCGAGCTTCTCGGCGAGCACATCCATTGGACATGCGTCAATTTCTTTTGTTTTTCCACACTGGATGCAAATGAAATGATGGTGATGGCGGCGGGCGCCGCAGGCAAAACGGAAATGTTTTTCCCCGGACAGCTCGGTCATCTCCAAAATGCCAAGCAGCGTAAAGAGCGACAAATTGCGGTACACTGTATCAACGCTCAAGCCCGGATAAGCGGGACGGAGCGCTTCAAGCACGTCTTTGGCCGTCAAGTATTTGTCGCTTTCGGCAAATAACTCCAACATTTGTCTCCGTTTTTCCGTATATTTAAATCCTTTCTCTTTCATCAACTGCAACGCTTCACCAATATTCATCGCTGCCGCCCCCTTTTCCATCCCAATACGAAAAGTAAAATGGCAACCGCTACGATGACGATCGTCCCGCCCGGCGCCCAATCGAGCTCATACGCCGCCCAGAGCCCGGCGATGACGGCCAGCTCCCCGAACAAAATCGAAAGCCCGATCGCCTGTTTAAAACTTTTGGCGATGCGGATGCTCGCCGCCACCGGCAACGTCATGAGCGACGAGATGAGAAGCACGCCGACGATGCGCATGGATGCGGCGATGACAAGCGCGACGAGCACAATAAACAAAAAGTGGATAAATTTGGTACGGACACCGGAGACACGGGCGTATTCCTCATCGAATGAAAGGAGAAACAGCTCTTTGTAAAACGTCAAAATCACCATCGCGGCAGCTGCGGCGACAGCAAACGCTGTCCAAACGTCAGCGCGGCTGACGGCGCTGACGCTGCCGAATAAATAGGAAAACAAATCGGTCGTAAACCCGTTGGCCATCGAAATGAAAATGACGCTCAAGCCGATGCCAGCCGACAAAATGATCGGAATGGCGAGCTCCTCATAATGGCGGTAAACGGCGCGCAGCTTCTCGACGAAAAGCGACCCGGCGACGGAAAAGCCCATGCCGATGTAAAGCGGATTCCAGCTGGCGGCCGCCGGGGCCGATGAACCGAGCAAGAGCCCGGCGGCAATGCCGGCGAGCGTCACATGGCTCAATGCATCGGCGATGAGCGACAGCCGCCGAACGACAATAAAGACACCGAGCAATGGCGCCGCAAAACCGGTCAAAACGCCGGCAACAAACGCATTGCGCAAAAATTCGTATTGCCAAATGGCTTCCCACACGTGTCATTCCTCCACCGTCATCGTTTCGTTCCGCCCGTTAATGCTCGTGAGAGAGAACGTGGAGCGGATGACCATAAAACTGCGAAATCGCCTCGTTGCCAAGATGTTCGAACTCTTCCGCCTTTCCATGGAAATAGAGACGCTTGTTTAAGCAGGCGATATCGGTCACCCGGTCCGTGATCGTCCCGATGTCATGCGTCACTAAGATGAGCGTTAAGCCGCGGCGGTTCAAATCGCCAAGCAGCTCGTAAAACTCGTGCACATGGCGGGCGTCCACGCCGACCGTCGGCTCGTCTAAAATGAGCAAATCCGGCTTGCTCGCCAACGCGCGGGCGATAAACACCCGCTGTTGCTGGCCGCCGGACAGCTCCGCGATATTGCGCTTTGCCAGGCCGCTTAGCCCAACGGCCGCGAGCGCTGCTTCGACCGTCCGGCGGTCTTCGTGTGTCAGCGGCCGAAACAAGCCGCGTTTGGCCACCAATCCGCTCGCCGCCACTTCCTCAACCGTCGCCGGAAAGCTGCGGTTGAAGCTGTTCGCTTTTTGCGACACGAAACCGATCCGATGCCATTCGCGAAATGATTCGATCGGCTCGCCGAACAAGAAAATGCGGCCGCTGTTCGGTTTTAACAAACCAAGCACACATTTAAGCAGCGTCGATTTTCCCGAGCCGTTCGGGCCGACCAATCCTAAAAACGCCCCTCTCGGCACCGTTAAACTGACATGCTCAAGCACGTTCTCTTTTTCATAGCGGAACGACACATCCTCGATTTGCACAACAAGCCCATTTTCCATGGCTGTTCTCCCTTGATAATTCAGAATCATTCCGATTTGCTTCACTATGCAAGTATACCCCACCATCCGCGTTTTGTAAACCTCAATGAATCGCTGATTTAAAGCGGGCGCCGCGCACTTCATGCGTCGGCATAATGGTGATGAACGCATCCGGGTCGATTTCATTGACGATCGATTTTAGTTTTGTCACTTCCAAGCGCGTGACGACTGCATAAATGATTTCCTTTTGCTCGTCCGTATATCCGCCTTTGCCGAGCAATTTTGTCGTCCCGCGGCCGAGCCGGTGCAAAATGGCGTCGGAAATTTCCTCATAATGATCGGTCACAATAAAGGCCGCCCGCGTCTCGTCAAGCCCTTCAATGACCGCATCGATCGTTTTTGAGGCGATGTAGTACGTCATCACCGAATACATTGCCGGCTCGAGGCCAAACACAAACGCCGCCCAGCCAAAAATAAAAACGTTGACAAACATGACAAACTCGCCGACCGAAAACGGGATTCTTTTCGTCATCAAAATCCCCAAAATTTCCGTCCCATCGAGCGATCCGCCATGACGGATGACCAATCCGACGCCAAGCCCGAGCGACAACCCGCCAAAAACGGTGGCTAAAATCGGCTCGGTTGTCAGCGGGGAAAAATGGTGAAACAGCCGTTCGGTGACGCCGAGGATGACGACGCCTAAAATCGTTGACAGCATGAACGTTTTCCCGATTTGCTTGTAGCCGAAATACATGAACGGGGCGTTTAAGAGGATGACGAGCGTGGCGAAATTGAGCAGCCGCCATTCGTCCGGAGTCAAGTAGTCAAGAATCAGCGATATGCCAATGATGCCGCCGTCGATCATTTTGTTCGGAACGAGCAGCCGCTCGATGGCAAACGCCGCCAAAGAGGCGCCGATGGCGATCATCAACACTCGATACATCACATGGCCTAGCGGTTCTTTTTTATGCTGTTTTGGCGCCAAACTACCACCCTTTCCCTTTTTGTTTTTTCTATTATACCATACACGCCTTTTCCATTCACGTCATATGATGGAACAGAAGCAAGGAGGCGGCTGCGATGAACATTTACCAACAGCTTGTCAAGCAAAAATTAAAAACGATCACCCCGGAAGAACTCGTTGCGTACAGCCGAGAGTACGGCTTGCCCATCACGACAAGCCAAGCGAAACAAATTCTTCATCTCGCCCGGACGAACGACATTAACGTCTTTGACCCCGAGGAGCGGAAAAAATGGGTGCGAGAGTTAGCGAAAATCACTTCGCCGGACATCGCTCGAAAGGCGAACGAGCTATTTTTGAAATTCGTGCAAAAAAAATAAAAGGGCGCATAGCCCTTTTTTCATTCCGCCCCAGCGGTGATTTTTTCAAGCAACTGATCATCGAACGACTGCGCCCGCAGCATGGCGATTTCGTATTTGTACGGTGGTTTTTTGTTGTTTTTGTCTTCGCCCACGTATGGGGTTTCTAAAATTTTCGGAATATCCTCAAGCTGCGGGTGATGGACGATATAGTTGAGCGCAGCAAACCCGATATGGCCGAAACCGATGTTTTCATGGCGGTCTTTCCGGCTGCCGCGCGGGTTTTTGCTGTCGTTGATGTGCAGTACTTTCAGCCGCCCGAGGCCGATGATCCGGTCAAACTCCTCAAGGACGCCGTCAAAATCGTTGACGATGTCATAGCCGGCGTCATGCGTATGGCACGTATCAAAGCAAACGGACAGCTTGTCATTATAGGCGACGCCGTCGATAATGTACGCGAGCTCCTCAAACGTTCGCCCGCATTCCGACCCTTTGCCGGCCATCGTTTCTAGGGCGATTTCAACCGTCTGCTCGCGCGTCAACACTTCATTCAGTCCGCGAATAATTTGCCGAAGTCCGGCTTCCACCCCCGCGCCGACATGAGCGCCTGGGTGCAGCACGAGCTGTTTTGCTCCAATCGCTTCCGTCCGCTCGATTTCCGCGTGCAAAAAGTCGACGCCTAGCGAAAACGTATCGAGATTGGTCGTATTGCCGATATTGATGATATACGGGGCGTGGACGACAATCTCTTCGATGCCGTGCGCTTGCATATGCTTGCGCCCGGCTTCGATGTTGAGCTCTTCAATCGACTTGCGCCTTGTGTTTTGCGGCGCCCCGGTGTAAATCATAAACGTGTTCGCTCCGTAGGAGGCCGCTTCTTCACTGGCGGCCAGCAGCATTTTCTTTCCGCTCATTGAAACGTGTGAACCGATTTTTAACATGTTCTTCTCTCCCTTTTCTTTGCGTTGAAGGCGGACGGCTATTATGATTTTTTGAAGCGGCCAAGCCGCTTTTTCTTCTTCTCCAGCTCCGCGCGCAGCTTTTTTTTGTAGCCCGGCTTCACCGGTTTCGCTTTTTTCAGTTTGGCGAAAAGCAGCGCCAGTTCGTCGTCTTTTTCGCCTGCCCGCTTGCTCCGCCGGTTCCACGGCGGCAGCTCCTTCCATTCGCCGCGTACGAGATCACGGTGGACAAACGAAATGCCCATTTTTTCCAACCTGGCAATCGCATCTTGGTCAGACGGCTCGTAAATCGTCGCCGCAATGCCGCTATAGCCGGCGCGCGCCGTCCGTCCGGCGCGGTGAATATAAAACTGCAGATCATCAGGCAGCTCGTAGTTGATGACATGACTGACGCCTTCAATATCGATGCCGCGCGCCGCCAAATCGGTCGCGACGACATATTGAAACTCCAAATCGCGGATAAGATTCATCATCTTTCTCCGCTCGCGCGGCGTCAAATCGCCGTGCAACACGCCGACTTTCACCCCTTGTTCAGCGAGACGGTCGGCGACCTCATCAGCCATTTTCCTTGTGTTGACAAATACGATGGCCAAATACGGGTTGTAGCTGATGAGCACATCATGAAGAAGTTTTGTTTTCTCTCGTCCGCGCAGCGGGATGAGCACATGTTCGATGTTTTCGTTCGCCGTCTGTTTCGGGTCGACGTGGACAAAGGTCGGGTTTTCCATATATTTTTTCAAAAACGGCTTCAGCTTTTCTGGAATCGTCGCTGAAAAGACGAGCATTTGCAAGTCTTTCGGCATCCGGGCAGCGATTTGGTCGACATCAGTGATAAAGCCCATATCGAGCATCAAGTCGGCTTCATCGACGACAAGGATGTGGGCCGTATGCACATCAAGCGCCTGCTCGCGAATGAAATCGTTGATGCGCCCCGGCGTGCCGATGACAATATGCGGCTGCACGTTGAGCTTTTCGAGCGCTTTTTGCTTATCCGTCCCGCCGATCAAGCAACGGGCGACGATCATCCGATCTTTCGGGCAAAACTTCGTAATTTTCAGCGTTTCGTGATAAATTTGCGTCGCTAACTCGCGCGTCGGCGCCGTGATGACGGCTTGCACTTCGGCGCGTTCCGGCTTGATTTTTTCAATGATCGGCAATAAGTACGCATGTGTTTTTCCCGTTCCGGTTTGCGATTGGCCGACCATGCTTTCGCCGCGCAGCGCCCCCGGAATGATGCGCTCTTGAATTTCCGTCGGTTTATAAAAACGAAGCGTCTTGATCGCTTCGATGATAAACGGCTGAAATGAAAAACGAGTGAACTGCGTTTCTGTCATCAAGCACCACTCCCTTCTATGAAATAAATGCAACTGGAAGGTTTCCCATCTCGTTGGCCCAAAAGCGTGCCGTCTATTTTTCCGACTGTCGGCGGCAAGCTTTGACGCGACGGAAGACGGAACAACCAACCGTTTCACAAATCCATGCATCGGTCTGGAAGCGGTATGGTTCGATCACCCGACAGTCGATCAAATACTGGCTGGCTCCATAAAAAAGCGTAAACGTGAACATTTTAAATGGCATATGGGCACCGCTTCGTCCGCTTCATCATTATAGCGAATCGCTGCCCCCTGCCGCAACTAAAGACGATCCTGCAACAAACCTTTCCCGCCTTGCCCGCATATTGTAGAAAGGAGGACATTCGTTCATCCGCACGACCGAAAGGAGGAAGCTGCTATGAGATACAGTCGGCCCCCAATGATGCCTTCTCCGTTTGCCGGAAGGCCGCCATCCCCGTTCGCCCGCATGCCGGCGCCGCCTTTTGGCCCCAGCGGCCCCGGCGGCTTCTTGGCCCGCTTGTTTTCGCGCGGGCAGCCGCCGGCTGCTGCATCGTCTCCGTGGGGGCTGCCGTTGCTGTCCAACGCCGCTAACACCGCCGCATCCAACACGGGCGGCGGCTTGGTTGGCATGTTAAACAACGTGCAAAAAATGCTTGGCATCGCACAAAACGTCATGCCGATGGTGCAACAGTATGGACCGCTCATCCGCAATCTTCCGGCGATGATCCGCATTTTCCGCGAGTTGAAACCGGCCGATGAAGGGGAAGGCGAAACAACGTCGGAAAGCGCACCGGCCAACGAAACGAAACAAAAGCCGGCCGCCAAGGCGCCAAAAAAACGCTCCGTTCCGCAGGCAAAGCGCGAAGAGCCGCAAGAAAAAGAAGCACCGGCCGCCCCGAAGCCTTCCAAGCCGAAACTGTATATCTAGTTTCTTTCCCCGCCCTAGCGCACCCGCTGTTTAGGGCGGTTATTCTTTGTCTTCTCCCCGGTGCTCCGATATAATGGAAGGTGAACAACCGCCGCACAACCGGCGGCAGGGAGGGAATATGATGGAAGTGATTAAAATTACCCCGCGCGGGTATTGCTACGGGGTGGTCGATGCAATGGTCATCGCCCGCAACGCGGCGTTGGACCCATCTTTGCCGCGTCCGATTTACATTCTCGGCATGATCGTCCATAATAAGCACGTCACGGACGCGTTTGCCGAAGAAGGCATCATCACGCTCGATGGAGAAAATCGTTTGGAAATTTTGGAAAAAATCGACCAGGGCACCGTCATTTTCACCGCCCACGGCGTCTCACCGGAAGTAAAAAAACGAGCGCTCGAAAAGGGACTTGTCACGATTGATGCGACATGCCCCGATGTGACAAAAACGCATCGGCTCATCGAACAAAAGCTCGCCGATGGCTACGATATTATCTATATCGGCAAAAAAGGACATCCGGAACCGGAAGGAGCGGTCGGCATCAATCCGGAAAGAATCCATCTTGTGGAAACCATTGATGATGTCGAACGGCTGTCCATTCACAATGAGCGCATCATGGTGACGAACCAAACGACGATGAGCCAATGGGACGTCGCCGACATCATGGCGAAAGTGAAAGAAAAATACCCGCACGTGGAAATGCATAAAGAAATTTGCCTGGCCACCCAGCTTCGACAAGAGGCGGTCGCTGAGCAGGCGAAGGAAGCCGATGTGACGATCGTCGTCGGCGACCCGCGCAGCAACAACTCGAACCGCCTCGCCCAAGTATCGGAAGAGATCGCCGGCACGAAGGCGTATCGCGTCGCTGATGTGACGGAAATCGACATCAACTGGATTAAAGATGCGAAAAAAGTCGCTGTCACCGCCGGCGCTTCCACCCCGACGCCGATTACGAAAGAAGTGATCGACTTTTTGGAGCAGTTTGACCCGAACGACCCATCGACATGGAAGAGGGAACGGAAAGTGCCGCTGCAAAAAATCTTGCCGAAAGTGAAAACAAAGAAAGAAGAGTGACGGTTGTTTCATCCATAAAGAGAGGCTGTCTTGGACAAACGGTTGAACCGCTCATCCAGGACAGCCTTTTTCGTTGGCCGTTCATACGAACTGAAACGGATCAGTATGGACGCTGGAAGCAACCACTTCTGCCTCCCATTGACGTTTCGAGAGCTCAGTGATTAAGTATCGGGCTACGCCTTCTTTCATGATTTTTTCTACATTATGTCCCGGATCAATGATGTGAAGGCCGAGCGCTTGGGCGTCATGGGCGGTGTGGTAATACACATCCCCTGTCACGTATACGTCCGCCCCGGCCGATGCGGCGGCAGCGACAAACTTATTCCCATCCCCGCCAAGCACCGCGACCGTTTGCACAAGATCATCCAGCCGGCCAACGACGCGCACCGCCGGAACGGAAAACGCCGTTTTCACCTGCTCGGCAAAAGCGCCAAGCGTCACCGGCTGCGGCAGCCGGCCAATGCGCCCGAGCCCGAAGCGGCGGCCTTCATTGTCAAGCGGATAGATATCATAGGCCACTTCCTCATACGGATGAACAGCCAGCATCGCCTGAATCGCTTCCCGTTCAAGAGAGGCCGGCACGATCGTTTCGATGCGCACTTCCTCAACTTCCTCGAGCCGCCCTTGCTCGCCGATGAACGGCCGCGCCCCTTCGTGCGGCAAAAACGTGCCGACGCCGCGGCTGTTGAACGTGCAATGGCTGTAGCGGCCGATATGCCCGGCGCCGGCATCGCCTAAGGCCTTCCGCACCACCTCAGCATGCGTCACCGGCACATAAACAACGAGCTTTTTCAACGGTTCGGTATACGTCGGCACAAGCACAGCCGTATCGTTTAAGCCGAGCGCCTCGGCAAGCCAATCGTTCAGACCGCCATCGGCCACATCCAAATTCGTATGGGCGGCGTACACCGCAATGTCATGCTTGATGCACGCGGCGATCATCCGCCCGTGCCCATCATCAGTCAGCAATTGCTTCAGCGGGCGGTACAGCGGCGGGTGGTGGGCGATGATTAAATCCACTTGCTGATCGATCGCTTCGACAACGACATCTTCGAGCACATCAAGAGCGATCATCACTTTTTTGACCGGCTTGTTTAGCGTCCCGATTTGCAGACCGATCCGATCCCCTTCCATCGCCAACTGTTTCGGAGCAAGCTGCTCAAGAAGCTGAATGATTTCATAGCCGTACGGAACGCGGCTCATAACAACGCCTCCTCCACCAATTGAACTTTTCTCTCCAGTTCACGCTTTTTCCGCTCAGCCGCTTCACTTTGCCCTTTGGCCGTCAAATCAGCGATGATCCGTTTCCAATTTTCAATCTCGCGCTTCCACTTTTCGCGGAACACCTCGCTGTTTTCCCGGCGCAAAAACGGTCCAAGGAGCAGCTCCGCCTCAAGATGTCGGTAAGGCCGTCGGGGGGCGCCAGGCTCGGCGACGAGTACTTCATAAATTTGCCCATCTTCTTTCAAAATGCGCTCAGCCACGAGCTCCCACCCATGATCAAGAAGCCAACGGCGAACAAGTTCCGCACCGATGTTCGGTTGCAAAATGAGCCGTTTGACACCGGCAAGCTTTTCCTTTCCGTCGCCCAAAATGCGGGCGATAAGCGCCCCACCCATGCCGGCGATCGTGATGCAGTCCGCCTCCCCCGGGGCAAGGATCGAAAGCCCATCCCCTTTGCGCACGGAAATGAGATGAGAAAGCCCGGACTTCTCGACTTGCTGCTGCGCTAGGCGGAACGGTCCGTCCGCCACCTCGCCGGCAATGGCTTTTGATGCGCAGCCGTGCAAGCAGGCATAGCAAGGCAAATACGCATGATCCGACCCGATGTCAGCAAGCACCGCCCCTTTTGGAATGAATGAGGCGACCGTTTCCAGCCGTTTCGACAGGCGAAATTCGTTCATAGCACCGCAATGGCAACCAACCTTCCGCCACCTGCAGCGCGAAGGCGGTTCGCCTTCCCCTCCTTTCCTCTCCAACACCGCGCGCCTCTATTGTACTAAACAAAACATCCCCTTGCCAAAAAGCAAAGGGATGTTCACCATCCATTATTTTAAACCGGCGAGCCATTTCGCCATGGCATCGGCTTTATCCGCCGGCACAAGCCCTGGCGGCATGTTGCCGCGCCCGTGTTGGATGACGTCTTTAATTTGGTCCATCGACAGCCGTTGCCCGACCCCTTTCAACGATGGACCGACGCCGCCTTCATAGTTTTGGCCGTGACAGCCAGAACACGTTTGTTGGTAAAACTGTTCTGGGTTGAATTCGGCCGTTTGTTCCGTTTTTTCGCCGCCTTTTTTCTCTTTGGCCATTTCCTTCGCATCGCCTAGCCCTTTAAACGACAAGACGAACGTCAGCACAATCCCGAATGCCATGATGATGAAAAACGGGATGAGCGGATTGCGGTTCATCTCTTTTACCTCCCTTATGTATAATGAAGAACGCTGCAAACAATTTTATTTTACTGTAAATAATGGACAAGGAAAAGCCCTAAGTTGCCGAAAAGGCAACAACACGCCTCAGCGCCACCAGATGGCGGCGGTTACAAGCAACGCCCCGCTGACAGCGGCGAGCGAAAAGTAGCGAAGGTGAAGCAGGCGGCCGACAACAAACCAGAGAACACAGTTTCCGAGCACGACAGCTACTAGCGCACCCGTTTGCCTGGGAAAATACCGATCAACCTCAAGAATGGATGCCATAAGCAAAATCCAGGCGCTTCCGATGAGCGGAAAGTGAAGGAGCTCTCGCTTGTTCCGCCACCGCCAACAAAAGAACAAGCAGGCAGCCAAAAATAGGGCGAAAAGGAGCGTTTGCAAAACGAATGACAATTCAGTAAAATAAATGACAAGAGCAGCGGCTGGAAGCAATAAACAGAGACCAGCGGCGAGCGAGCTGCGCCACCGTCGTCCGTGCGAACGGGCGTCTCCTTCCGTGTACAACGCGAGCAAATAGTCGCAATAATGTTCCGGCAGAAGGCGCGAACGTTTCCAATATTCGATTTCTTGGATGATCGTTTCCCGTCGTTGCCGATTCATAGATAGACCACCTTTCCCATAAAGAAAGAAAAAATAGTTTACTTCCGAAGAAGTAAACTATCGAACAAACCGGTCACTCTAAAAAGTCTTTCAGCCGTTTGCTGCGGCTTGGATGGCGCAGCTTGCGCAACGCTTTGGCTTCAATTTGACGGATGCGTTCGCGCGTCACGCCGAACACTTTGCCGACTTCTTCGAGCGTCCGCGTCCGTCCGTCGTCAAGCCCGAAGCGGAGACGCAACACATTTTCCTCGCGATCCGTCAGCGTATCAAGCACATCTTCGAGCTGCTCTTTCAACAGCTCGTAAGCAGCGTGCTCGGATGGCGATGTCGCGTCTTGGTCTTCGATGAAATCGCCAAGATGCGAGTCATCTTCCTCGCCGATCGGCGTCTCGAGCGACACCGGTTCTTGAGCGATTTTCAAAATTTCCCGCACTTTTTCCGGTGTCAAATCCATTTCCTCGGCGATTTCTTCCGGCGTTGGTTCGCGCCCGAGGTCTTGGAGCAATTGCCGTTGGACGCGGATCAGTTTATTGATCGTTTCGACCATATGAACCGGGATGCGGATCGTCCGCGCCTGATCGGCGATCGCCCTTGTGATGGCTTGGCGGATCCACCAGGTCGCGTACGTGCTGAACTTGTAGCCTTTCCGATAGTCAAACTTTTCGACCGCCTTGATCAGCCCCATGTTCCCTTCTTGAATCAAATCAAGAAAGAGCATGCCGCGGCCGACATACCGTTTGGCGATGCTGACGACGAGGCGGAGGTTCGCTTCCGTCAGCCGGCGTTTCGCTTCTTCATCGCCTTGCTCGATCCGTTTCGCCAGCTCGATTTCTTCTTCCGCCGACAACAGCGGCACGCGGCCGATCTCCTTCAAGTACATGCGCACCGGGTCATTGATTTTGACGCCGGGAGGAACGGACAAGTCATTTAAGTCGAATTCTTCCTCTTTGGCCAAGTCGTCGATGTCCGGATCGGCCTCAAGGTCGGATTCGCTGATCACTTCAATGCCCTGCTCAGCGAGGTATTCATAATACTCATCCATCTGGTCGGAGTCCAAATCAAAGCCAGACAACCGCTCAGCGATTTCCTCATAGGTGAGGATCCCCCGCTTTTTGCCGAGCTCAGCGAGTTGCTCTTTCACTTGTTCAAGCGATTCGCCGGCAGCTTCAGCCTGCTTTGATTGGGCTGGTTTTTCAGCCATTTCATTACCTCCTTTAAAAACTCATACCACCATGTTATGAAGAAGATAACATTTTTTTCATCTCAATCATCTCTTTCGCGATGCGGGCGGCCGTCAAAAAGTCTTTTCTTCGCTCCGCTTCCGTCTTTTCTTGCTCTTTTTCCTTTAGCATTAACCATTTCGGGTGATTCAACACATGCCGGATGCAATCGGCAAGCTCCCGATCGGAAACGTCGTCTGCGACCAACAAAAGCGACAGCTCGCTCGCCAGCGTCCGCAACTCGCCGGGAAGCCGAGACATGAGCGCGCTGGGGTCGGCTTCATGCCCCTCTTCGTAAAAGGCGTAAATGTAAGCAGCCAACGCCCGATGCTCTTCGATATTAAATCGGCCGCCGACCTGCTCCTGAACGATGAACGCCACATCGCGGCTCCGCATCATATGGGCAAGCAGCAACCGCTCGGCATTTTGAAAGGCCGGAAGCAATTTTTTCGTCAATGCCGGCCGGACCGGTTTTCCGCCGTCATTCACCTGCGGCTTTGGCTGTTCCGGCTTGGAGCGGGACAACTGTTCGTAAAGCGCGGAGAGCGACAACGAAAACTCATCCGCAAGCTGGCGCATATAATAATCTTTTTCCACCGGGCTCGACAGCTTGCTGATTTCTCGGAGCGCTTCCTCGATATAACGGAGCCGGTCGCCTTCTTCCTGCAAATTTTTTCCCCGCCGCAAACGATCCATTTTAAACGCCATGAGCGGCCGGGCGGCGGCGATCTCTTCGGCAAAACGGTCGGCGCCGCAAGTGCGTATATATTCATCTGGATCCAGCCCGTCCGGGAGCAACGCTACCTTCACGCGGCACCCGAACGCGCTCAATTGTTCGGCGGCGCGCCAGGCGGCTTCCGTTCCGGCGCTGTCGCCGTCATAGCAAATCGTGACCGTTTCCGCATGGCGGCGCAAAATGCGTGCCTGCTCCTCGGTCAGCGACGTTCCCATCGTTGCCACCACATAGTCAACGCCGGCCTGCACGGCAGAGATGACATCGGCAAACCCTTCAACGAGCAGCGCCTCTTGACGCTTGCGGATTGACACGCGCGCCTCGTGAAAAAAATACAAAAGCGTGCCTTTGCGGAAAATCGGCGTTTCTGGGCTGTTCATGTACTTTGGTTGCCCGTCGCCGAGCAGACGGCCGGAAAAACCAACCGTCTCGCCGCGATGATCATGGATCGGAAACATAATCCGATTCCGGAAGCGGTCGACGTATCGCCCGTCTTCTTTTTTCACCAACAAGCCCGCCTTTTCCATCAACACCAACGGAAACGAACGGCTCTCCAGCAACCTGACGGCGGCATCAGGAACATCCGGCGCATAGCCGATTTCAAATCGGTCGATCGTTTCTTTTGTCCACCCGCGCACCTGCAAATAATCGAGCGCGGCTTGTCCTTCTTTTGTATGGACAAGCAAATGATGGTAAAATCGTTTCAACAACGTGTGTGCTTCGACCATCGCCTTCGCCTCGTCGGCCCGGCTGCCATCACTCCCGCGGCTGTCCAGCTCATAGGCGGACAAGTCGATCCCTGCTTTGGCCGCAAGACGTTTCGCCGCTTCCACAAACGGAATGCCTTCGATATCCATTAAAAACGTAAAGGCATTCCCCCCTGCCCCGCAGCCGAAGCAGTGGAAAATTTGCTTTTCTGGGGAAACGGAAAACGATGGCGTCTTTTCTCCATGAAACGGGCATAAGCCAAAATAGTTGCGGCCTTGCTTTTTCAACTGGACGTATTCGCCAATGACGTCAACGATGTCAACGCCGCGGCGGATGGCTTCAATCGTTTCCTCGGGAATGCGATGTCCCATACGAACAACCCCGTATCGTATTTATTCTCGGCAGCAAGCCGATTTTCCTTTCCATTTCGACAAATTTTTTCAAAACGTTCGTTTCGCCCCCTTGCCCGTAAAGTCGGCTGGCTTGATCATCCGCTTCCCGCCCCTCAGCCCGCCGTCTGGACAAAGATTCATCAGAGCGGTGCATCTCGAAGATGCGCTTCGGTATATTATATTTCAGCAAGAAAAAGAAAATTTCACTTTTTTCTTGATGATCTTATGCAGCAGATGACCGCGCTCTCAAAGCAAGGGTTGCTTTACACCTCCTATTATTCTACACCATCGCAAAAAAATCCTGCTTTTTTGCCGAATGATTGACAACTTTGTCGAAAATCTTTTTTTCGTTCTTCTTGACAAGCGGCTATAAATAGTTTACTCGTCTCATGGCCGCTCTAAACCTATATAGGTCATTTTTCTCGCAATTTTTTATTATAATATAAATCGCGGCAATATGCCATAAGAAAACGCACGACTCCAAATCAAGAAATCGTGCGGATGAGGCGAAGCTAGCGCTTCAACTTTTTCATAATGATGCTCGCCGTCTCTTCGACCGCCTTGTTCGTCACATCGATGACGTCGCAGCCGATTTTTTTCACGACTTCATCAAAATAAGCGAGCTCCTCTTTGATTCGATCCATATTGGCGTAAATCGCCTGGTCGTTCAGGCCGAGCGATTTCAGCCGCTCGCGGCGGATCGAAAGCAGTTTATCCGGACTGATTTTCAAGCCGAAGCATTTCCCCGGACCGACTCGAAACAGCTGCTCCGGCGGCTCGACCTCTGGAACGATCGGCACATTCGCCACTTTCAACCGCTTATGCGCCAAATATTGCGACAGCGGTGTTTTCGATGTGCGCGATACGCCGATGAGCACGATATCGGCGCGCAAAATGCCGCGCGGGTCGCGCCCGTCATCGTATTTGACGGCAAATTCGATCGCTTCAATCTTTTTGAAGTAATCTTCGTCAAGTACGCGCACTTGACCCGGCTCATATCTTGGCGTCAGCTGGAACAAATGGCTCATCTTTTCAATGAGCGGACCGATGATATCGTATGCGACGACCCCTTCGCGCGCCGCTTCGGCGAGCAAGAATTCCCGCATCTCCGGAACGACGAGCGTAAACGCGATAATGGCGCGGTTCATTTTCGCTAAAGCGACGACTTCAGCCAATGTCGTTTTATCTTCCACATACGGGACGCGTTTCACTTGAATCGGCGAGGCGTGAAACTGGCTGGCCGCCGCTTTGACGACAAGCTCGGCCGTTTCCCCGCCGGAATCGGATACGACGTAAACAAGGCGCTGGTTCATTCTTCTCCTCCTTTGTTTGGATTTAGTCCTCTTTGGCTAGCGACACGAATGCTTTCGTTATATTCGTTTTCGTAATACGGCCGATCACTTCATATCCTTTCTCCGTTTTGCGCACGACCGGCATGGCATCGATCTGTTTTTCAATCAGCTGTTCAGCCACGTCAATGAGCGGGTCGTCCTTGTAGCAAACGGCGATGTTCGGCATCCGCGTCATAATAATATTGACCGGGATCGCCGTCAGTTCCTGCTTGCCGAGGCTTGCGCGCAACAAATCTTTGCGCGACAAAACGCCCGCAAGCAACGACTCGTCATCGACGACAAACAGCGTGCCGACGTCCTCTAGAAACATTGTGACGATCGCATCATAGACGCTCACATTCTCATTGACGACAACCGGAATCGATTGGTAATCCTCGACTTTCATCTTTTTCATTTTATCGGCGAACAGCTGCTTGCCGGTTTTTCCCGTATAGAAATAGCCGACGCGCGGCCGTGCTTCCAAGTAGCCAGCCATCGTCAAGATGGCCAAATCCGGCCGCAGCGTCGCCCTCGTTAAGTTCAGTTTCTCAGCGATGCTTTCTCCGGTGATCGGCCCGTAGTCTTTCACAATTTGCAAAATCTGCTCTTGGCGTTTATTTAGTTCGATCGTCGTTCACCACCTTGCCAAAAAAGGTCCCACACGCTATCACTCTCATTTATATTATACTACACGCCCCATTCACAATGAAAATGATGCTCCTTGCCCTCCGTCGGGGCTGAGCTTGTCTTTCAGTTCACCGATTTGCTGCAAAAAACGCTTCGTCTTCAGCGACAGGCCGGCATATTCATCATAATAGGCGGACAATACGGCGCCCAGCTCCATCTTTGTGCTTTCTTTCACCGATATGGATCCAAGCCGAGCAAGATCGATATGAAAAAAGAGGCGCAACAGCCGGACGGAAGCCGAAGAGAGCGGGAACCGATGGGGATCGGACGCCTCGCAGCGATGGCAAAGGAAGCCCGCCTCCTTGACGGAAAACGAGAAGCGCCCCTCCGTCGCCCCGCAGCGGGCACAACGGTCCAGCACCGGCGGAATGCCAAGCACTGCAAGCATTTTCATTTCGTAAATGAACGTCAAAATCTCTAAATCGCGGCCTTCGCTCATATATTGTAGTGTCTGCAAAAGAAGCTCAAACAAGTACGGATTGCGCTTTTGCTCTTCCGTGCTTTTGTCGGTGAGCTCTACAATATACACCGCATAGGCGGCGGCAAACAAATCTTCGCGCAGTGCCCGCATCGAGTCGATGAGCTCTCCCTGGTGAAGAACGCCGACGCCGCGGCTGCGGCGGATGACATAATGGCCGTATGAGAGCGGCTGCGTAACAGCAGAAAGGCGGCTGCTTGGCTTTTTCGCTCCCCTTGCCATCGCAGCCACCTTTCCCCATTCTCGGGTAAACAATGTAACAATTTTATTTGTTTCGCCATAATCGACCGTCCGCATAACGATCGCTTCACACGTTTCGAACATCCCATCACCACCGCTTCTACCAACAACGATGCTACGAGATCGGCTGGTCGATTTCTTTCTGTTCAGCGTTTTGCTCTTCACCGCCAAACTGTTGCTCTCGTTCCAACTCTTTAAATAGGAGGTACGTGTCGATATTGCCTGTTTGGCTAAACAACTTCCACGTAAACTCAAGCATGGAATGACACCTCTTTCCGCCTGCAGGCATTGCGTATTGGTGGTTTACCTATAGGTTGGCTCAGGCAAAAACGGTTTATGTCGCGTAAAATTTTCTAACCGTCAATACTCGTCTTCACGGAACCCGAAATCACGCAGCTGCGAAAGGCGGTTGCGCCAGTCTTTTTGCACTTTGACCCACAGTTCCAAAAACACTCTTGACCCAAGCAGCGCTTCGATGTCAGCGCGCGCCCGCTGTCCGATTTCCTTCAGCATCCGGCCTTGCTTGCCGATGATGATTCCTTTTTGCGAATCGCGCTCCACAACGATCACCGCGCTAATATACACCGTTGGCGACCCTTCTCGCCGCTCGATGCGTTCGACGACGACAGCAATCGAGTGCGGAACTTCCTCGCGCGTTAAGTGAAGCGCTTTCTCGCGAATGAGCTCGGCGATGATAAACTGCTCCGGATGGTCAGTAATCTGGTCCGGCGGATAATATTGCGGCCCTTCCGGCAGCCGCTCTTTAATTTGCTCAAGCAGGCGGTCGACATTGTTCCCTTCAAGCGCCGAAATCGGCACGATTTCAGCAAACGGGTACAAATCTTTGTATCGGTCAATGAGCGGCAGCAATTCATCCGGATGGACGCGGTCGATCTTATTGATGACTAAAAACACCGGGGTGTCCACTTCTTTCAGCCGTTCGATGATGAACGCCTCACCGCGCCCAAATCCTTCCTCGGCATTGACCATAAACAAAATCAAATCCACTTCGCGAAGCGCATTGAGCGCCACTTTCATCATAAAGTCGCCGAGCTTATGCTTCGGTTTGTGCACCCCAGGCGTGTCGATAAAGATGATTTGCGCGTCATCGTCCGTGTACACGCCTTGAATCTTATTGCGCGTCGTTTGCGGTTTATCGCTCATAATCGCGATTTTTTGCCCGATGACGCGGTTTAAAAACGTCGACTTTCCTACGTTTGGTCTTCCGATAATGGCAACAAATCCTGATTTGTATCCTTCTTTACGCATGCAAATCCTCCGCTGAAAAAGCTTCTGGCAGCAATTCGCTGACTGTCATGACTTTCACATCGCCTTTGAGGTTGGCTAAAATGACTTTCATATCGCCGTGGCAAAGTTCGGCGATCACTTGGCGGCATGCGCCGCACGGCGGCACCGGGCGGGGAGTGTCGGCGATGACCGCAAGAGCAGTGAACTCCTTCTCCCCTTCCGAATATGCCTTAAACAACGCGGTCCGCTCCGCACAATTGCACACGCTGTAGGCGGCGTTTTCAATGTTGCAGCCGCGGTACACACTGCCGCCTTTCGTCAACAGCGCGGCGCCGACTGGAAACTTCGAGTACGGCACGTAGGCGAGTTCGCGCGCTTTTTTCGCTTCGACAATGAGCTGCTCAATCTCCACGAGTTGACTCTTCCTTTCCTGCAAGCAAACGCTGCTTTCTTTTATTTTACAAAAAAACGCCATCCATTTCATCATTTGAAATCAAAATGTAACAGAAAAATTCGAATTTTCTCTCTCATTCGTTTAGCGAAGATGCGGCCAAAACAGCAAAATGCCGATCACAACCGCAAATCCGGCCGCCGCGAGCACCGCCGCGGCAGCGATGTCTTTCGCCGCTTTCGCCAACGGATGAAACTCACCCGTCGCCAAATCGACGGCGCGCTCAATAGCCGTGTTGACAAGCTCAAGCGCAATGACCGTGCCGACCGCCATGAGCAGCACGATCCACTCCCAGCGCGACAGCCCAACGACCCACCCGGCGGCAAAGACGACAACAGCGGCCGCCAAGTGGAAGCGCAAATGAGCTTCCTCTTTCACCGCCGCCTTCATTCCCGCCCACGCCCAAGCAAACCGGTCTCGCTCTCGTTTGCCGCGCATTATCTTGTCAACCCGAACCTCGCCAAGATGTCTTCCTGCTTGGCGAACATGACGCGCTCTTCCTCTTCTGTCCCATGATCGTAACCAAGCAGGTGCAAGAAACCGTGCACAGCCAAAAACCCGAGCTCGCGCATGAACGAATGTCCATAGGCTGCCGCCTGCTCTTTTGCCTTCGGAATCGAAATGACGATATCGCCGAGCACCGGCGGCATATCAGCGCCGACGATGTGAACCTCTTCTTCCCCTTCCTCCTCAAGAGCAAACGAAAGCACATCGGTCGGCGCATCTTTGCCGCGATAGTCGCGATTCATCGCGCGGATGCGTTCGTTGTCCACAAATGTGACGCTCACCTCCGCCCCGTCCGGCACGTTTTCAAGGGCCGCCGCCTCGGCGAGCAGCCGCTCGATCGTCTCGATTTGCTCAGCGGTCACCTCGTTCGTTTCATCTAGAAAATCAATGTGAATGGTCATGCATGCTTCACCTTTTCCTTTCGTACTTCTGGGTATTCGATGCGCGAATGGAAGACGCCGTTTAAAGTCTCGCAAAGCGAACGGGCGACGAGTTCCAACTCCTTCAGCGTAATGTCGCACTCGTTCAGCTGGTTGTCCTGCAAGCGATCAGCGATGATCGACCGGACGATCTTCTCGATTTTTTCCTGCGACGGGTTGGATAGCGAGCGAACAGCCGCTTCGACGCTGTCGGCGATGTTGATGACCGCCGCTTCTTTCGTCTGCGGCTTCGGCCCGGGATAACGAAACTCCGCTTCCGAGACAAACTCGGTTTGCTCGCGCGCCTTATGATAAAAATACTTCAGCAGCGTCGTGCCGTGGTGCTGTTCGGCGATGTCGATGATCTCCTTCGGCAGCCGGTGCTTGCGCAGCAAAGCGACGCCGTCGGCGACATGGGCAATAATAATATTTTTGCTCAACTGCGGCGACAAATGGTCATGCGGATTGCCGCCTATTTGATTTTCGATGAAATAGCGCGGCCGCTTCGTCTTGCCGATGTCATGGTAGTAGCAGGCGACGCGCGCCAGCAAGCCGTCGGCGCCGATCGCCTCGCACGCCGCTTCGGCCAAATTGGCGACCATAATGCTATGATGGTACGTCCCCGGCGCTTCAGTGAGCAACTTGCGCAAGAGCGGATGGTTCGGATTGGACAGTTCAATGAGCCGAAGCGGCGACAAAATGCCAAACGCCGCCTCCAACACCGGCAAGAGACCGATCGTCAAAATGGCAGAAAAAACCCCTGAGGCCGCCGCCATCAGCACCAACAAGCCGATTTCCGTCGGCGAATAGCGGCCGTTTTTTAACAGCAACAGCGAAAAAAGCGAAACGATATTGACCGCGGCGACAAACACGCCGGCCCGCCAAATGTTCGCTTTCGCCAGCTCCTTTGGCAGACAAAACGTCCCGGCCAAGCCGCCGGCAAGAAAGTAAACAATCAACGACACCGACACCGCGCCGGCCGTTCCAATTTCCTCATTGAACAGCAAACTGCCGCACACTGCTCCGATGATGGTCGTCATCATCGCGAGCCGCTCTCCGAGCAAAATGCGGACGAGCATCGGCCCGAACGCCGCCGGCACAAGGTAACCGATGGAAACAGCGCCGCTAGATGGCAGAAGGCGAATGAGCGCCATTGTCGTCATCATCAACGCAAAAATGGCTGTATAAAGCGACAGCTTTTCATTCGTCGTTTCCGTCCGAAAATAATAAATGAGCGGAGCAAGCAGCAACAAAACGAACACCAAAAGCCCAGCGGCGGTCCAAGACGGACGCCCGCTCTCAAGCAAGCCGACCAGCTCGAGCCGGCGGTAAACATCATTCGTGATAAACTGTCCTTCCTCGACGATCACTTGCCCTTGCAAAATTTTCACCGGCTTCACTTCATCCATCGCCTGCCGCCGTTTTTCTTCCGTCGCCGCCCGATCGTAGACGACGTTCGGAATGACCGCCTGTCGGCAAAGCTTCGCGACCGCCTCGCGAAGCGGCGGCGACAGCGCAGCGTATTCAAGCTCTTTGGCCGCTTCCGCCCGCGCCGTGTCAAGTTCCGCTTGGGAAATGCGCTCGCTCATGACGGCATGCACCGCGGTCAAGGCGGCTTCCTTCGCCGTCTTGAGCTCCTCCGGCGAGGCGGCAAGCAGCCGTTGCCATTCAGCGGCAGACAGATAGGCAAGCCATTCCGGCGGCAGCCGTTCCTCAAGTTTGGCGATCATATCGCCGAGCGGGCGGTCCGGCTCCGCCTCGCGCTGCACGCTTTCAATCGCGGCAAACAGCGAGGAAAGAAGGTCGACCCGGTTTTCGGCATATTCTTTTTTTAACGTATAGACATCCGCTACTTTCGCCGCCGCCTCTTCTTTCAGCTTGGCGGTCGCCTCTTTGTCCTCGACCGTCACCGGCGAACGGATCGTTTCCTTCGCGACGTCAAACAGGCGCAGCTCATACTGGCGCGGCTTCACTTGCCAATACAAAACGGCAAACAACAGAACAGCCAAAAGCAAAAACAGCCAAAAGCGGACAAAGCGGACTGTTTTTGTCCGCTCAAGAAAAAAACGAAACCTTCCCACCGGTTTTCCCCTCGCTTTGCAAGAAAAGACCGATCCCGTCGCTCTCGTTCTATAAGCCCGCCTCATCATAGGCGTCAATAATTTTCGCGACGAGCGGATGGCGAACGACATCCGACTGTTCCAAAAACACAAAGGCGATGCCGCCAATGGAGGCCAAAATGCGCTTGGCGACCGAAAGCCCCGATTCGACGCCCTTCGGCAAGTCGACTTGGGAAATATCGCCGGTAATGACCATCTTCGAGCCGAAGCCGAGCCGGGTCAAAAACATTTTCATTTGCGCTGGCGTCGTATTTTGCGCCTCGTCAAGAATGACGAACGCATCCTCCAGCGTCCGGCCGCGCATATAGGCGAGTGGGGCGATTTCAATCGTGCCGCGCTCAATCAACCGCTGCGTATACTCCGCTCCCAACACATCGTTTAAGGCATCATACAGCGGGCGCAAATACGGGTCAACCTTCTCTTTTAAGTCGCCTGGCAAAAAGCCGAGGCTTTCTCCAGCCTCAACGGCCGGACGAGTCAAAATGATGCGCTTGACGCTGCCGTTTTTTAACGCCTTGACCGCCATGACGACCGCCAAATACGTTTTTCCGGTGCCGGCTGGGCCGATGCCGAACGTCAAGTCATACTGTTCAATTGCTGCAACATAATAGCGCTGGCCCAACGTTTTGACGCGGATCGGCTTCCCTTTGGCGTTTTTTGTAATCTCCTCGTCGTACAGTTGAACAAGGCCGTCAAGCGCTCCTTTTTTTGCAAGCTGAATGGCGTAAAGAACGTCGCGCTCGCTGACCGCCGCCCCTTTGCGAATGACGATCAATAAATGGCGAAGCAATTCATCAACGAGCTGAACTTGCTGCGGCGTGCCGGAGACGTTGACCGTTTCCCCGCGCGTCACAATCGACACGCCGAGCTCTTCCTCGATCCGTTTTAAATGGATGTCATGGACGCCAAAGAGCGCCGCCGCTTCCTGCGGGTTTCGCACATGTTGGCTGATCGTAACGAACTGCTCTGACATTCTCAATCTCCTTGGACGATGGGTTGTGGTACAGCAATATTTTCGATGACTTCGTAATGCAATTCTACCCTTACTTTACCATTCTCTTTCGCCTGATGCAAAACTTTTTCGCTGCGAATGGCCGCCTCCTCCGGCAATTTCGCCCGCAGCTCGCGGCGGGCGATCTCTTTCGCTTCCGCGAACGCTTCTTCCCACGTGTAGCGCCGCTTCACTTCTTCCGCCTCGCGGATCGTGATGCGCTCGTAATAGAGCGGCAAGTCCCATTTCCAAAAACGAAACGGCCGTTTTTCTGTCTCAACGATGGTATGGGCAAACACCGGCTTCTTCCATCCCCAAACAGGAATCAAAAGGCGCCCGATTCCGACATAATGCCGTTCGGTGAACTTGCCGGTCAACACATGAAACGTCGTCTCAAGCGGCAGGACGACCGTAGACTTGTACCATGTTTCGCCAAACACTTTCCCTGACGCCGGCACAAACTTCGTCCTCCCTTCAGCGCCGATAATGCCAGAAACAAGCAGCTGGCCTTTTTGCACATAGTCGTTGACGGAAACGAGCGGTTGTCCCTCTTCAACGAACAAATCAGCGATGACCGCCTCTTTTTTTGCCACGAGATGACGCGGCGGAATCGGTTTTTTCGGCTCCGGAATCTCTTTTTCAACGACGCGGAAGTGAAGCGACGTCCCTTTCCACTCAACGCCGACCCACGTGATGTCCGGAACGCGTTCCGTCAGCTTTTTTTGCAGCGTCTCCGGGTCATCAAGCAGAAACTGAAATGCGCCGCGCTCGACTCCCATTCGCTTTAACTCGCGGGCGATTTGATGCTCCGTCTCTGGAGCCGCCCCTTTGATTTCGATCTTCCAAACGATGTTCGAAAGCAAAAACACAATCGCTATAAAAAGGAGCAAGCCGAGCCAAAACCCGCTGTTCCGCCAGGCCTGCCGCCAAAAAAACGGCAGCCCGGTTCTCCCGACAAACGAAAGTTTGCATTCGCTTTGCCGGGCGACATGGCGCAGCCGTTTCACGTCGCTGAGCTTAATGAAAAACGTCGCGGTATCCGCGCTATGCTTTTTCACGTTCCAGACGGCAATCCCTTGGCGGACGCAGGCGTTGATCAACCGTTCGATCCCTTTCCCTCTCGCTTTGACCCGCACGCTGCCGGCGAGTGTGTCGACCCATTCGTTTTTCATCTCCGTTCCTCCTCGCTATTCATCTATATAAACGACTTGGCTGATTTTTCCTTCCAACAAAATTTCTTCCGGCAAAATCGTTTTGATGACAAACTGTTCGCCGCGGACAAGCAGCTGCCCGTTCCGCAGCAAAAGGCGGAGCTCTTTATCGCTGAACGCGAGCAGCCCGCGGTGGTTTTCAATATAAATATGTATGTGCCCAACCATCGTAATGCGGGGCAGATCCATCATAATGTCGGCGGGAAGTTCAAGCTTTTCCGCCATCCACCGCTTCATCTGCTGGCGCCATTTTTTCACCATCAAAAAGAACCCCCTTTCATCTCATATGTATGAGACAAAAGGGGGTTCTAGCACCGCTTTTCAAAAACAACGGGCCTGCCTGCCGGCAAGGCCCATTGCATTTATGACAGCTGTTGTTGGACAAGTTTGTTGACGAGCGAACCATCCGCTCTTCCTTTCACTTTCGGCATGATCGCGCCCATCACTTTTCCCATATCCGCTTTCGAAGAGGCGCCGACTTCCTTGATCGTCTGCTCGATCAATTCGCGCAGCTCGTCCTCTGTCAGCGGCGTTGGCATATACGATTGAACAATTTCAATTTCGGTTTTCACTTTTTCGACAAGATCTGAACGGCCAGCGTTTTCAAATTCTTGGAGGGAGTCTTTACGCTGTTTCAGTTCGCGAGAAAGAACCGTCAGCTCTTCGTCTTCCGAGAGCGGGCTTTTGCCGAGCTTGATCGCTTCGTTTTGCAGCGCCGCTTTCAGCATCCGGAGAACAGACAGTTTTTCTTTCTCCTTGTTTTTCATCGCCTGCTTCATATCGTCATTCAAACGATCGAGAAGACTCACCGATTATACACCCTCTTTAATGCATGCTCTTAGTGCTTGCGCTTTCTAGCCGCCTCAGATTTTTTCTTCCGTCTGACGCTTGGCTTTTCATAAAATTCGCGCTTTCTCACTTCTTGCAAAGTGCCCGTTTTCGAAACGGCACGCTTGAAGCGACGAAGAGCGTCGTCGATCGACTCATTTTTGCGAACGATCGTTTTGGACATCCTGCTTCCCTCCCTCCGAACAACAACCATTGCATATTGTACTTGTCAATTATAATACATGCTGACAGAAAAGGTCAATAAAAAAAAGCAGCGGCGGCCTGCTGGCCGCCTCTTCCCCGCGCTGAAAAAACGGTCATCACCCGCGGACAAGGCCCATACATATAGGGTGAAAGGGGAGTCGCCCATGGGGTCGTTTCTGATGCTGTTTGCCATTTACACCGCTTTGTTTCTTCTTGGCATGTTTATGATGAAAGCTGGGCTTTACACGTTGTCCGGCCATCGATTAAAACGGTGGCTCATGCGCTTTACCGCCACGCCGCTGCAAGGATTTGCCGCCGGTTTGGCGACGACCGCTCTCCTGCAAAGCAGCTCAGCGGTGATGGTGATGACGGTCGGCCTTGTCGCCGCCGGCTACTTGTCGTTCCGCCAATCGATCGGCATCATTTTAGGCAGCAACATCGGCTCGACGGTCACGACCGAGCTGATGACGCTTGATATCGGCGATGGCGCCATCCCACTTCTTGTCAGCGGCGCGCTGCTTGTTTTTTTCGGCCGCCATCGCCTTGTTCTCGGCATCGGCATGACCACTGTCGGCCTCGCCGCTGTGCTGTTTGCCATGGACGGCTTTGGCAGCCTCGCTAAACCGCTTGCCGCCTATCCGTTCGTTGATGCATGGCTTAAAGAAACGAACCGATCCGTCGCTGTCGGCCTTCTTGTCGGCATCGTCCTCACCGCTCTCGTTCATTCGAGCGCGGCAACGATCGGCATCGCCATGGGATTTTTAAACGAACAGCTGTTGACGCTGTCCGCGGCGATTGCTCTGTTGCTTGGCGCCAACATCGGTACGTGCATCACCGGGCTTTTGGCTTCGATCGGCTCCAGCAAAGAGGCCCAGCTGACCGCCTACACCCATCTATGGCTGAACGTCGTCGGCGCCGCTTTGTTCGCCTTTTGGACCGAGCCGCTCGCCAGTTTTGCCGCCAGGCTCAGCCCAGCGCCTGATGTGCAGCTCGCTCATGTGAGCGTCTTGTTCAACGTCATTTGCTCAGTGGCTGCTCTTCGATTTGTCGGCGCCATCGAAAAGGTCATTCTGTTTTTGCATGACCGAAACCGGGCTTAGTAGTCAGCGCGGCCCGTCCCGCCGGTGACGATCGCCACCCCAGAGCTTGTGCCGATGCGCGTCGCGCCGGCGTTGATCATCGCCTCAGCGGTTTTCCAGTCACGGACGCCGCCTGATGCTTTGACGCCTGCTCTGTCGCCGACCGTTTTCCGCATCAGCGCCACATCCTCCACCGTCGCACCTCCGCCGGAAAACCCGGTCGACGTTTTCACATAATCAGCGCCGGCTTTCACTGCGAGCTGGCAGGCGCGCACTTTTTCCTCATCGGTCAAAAGCGCCGTTTCAACGATCACTTTGACAAGCGCCCTGCCAGCCGCCGCTTCGACAACCGCACGAATGTCGCGCTCGACAAGCTCGTCTTGCCCGCTTTTTAACGCGCCGATGTTGATCACCATGTCGACTTCGCGAGCGCCGTTTTCGATGGCGTTCGTTGTTTCAAACGCCTTTGTTTCCGGCGTCGTTGCCCCAAGTGGAAAGCCGATGACCGTGCAGACGCGGACATCCGTGCCGGAAAGCTCGCGCGCCGCCGTTTTCACCCACGTTGGGTTGACGCACACGGAAGCAAAGCCGTATTGCTTTGCTTCCGTGCACAGTTGCACGATTTGTTGTTCTGTCGCTTCCGGTTTGAGCAGCGTATGATCGATCATTTTCGCGATATTCATCGTCATTCGGAGAAACCCCTTTCTGCCATTTCCGTCAAGATGGAAAGTCTGACGTCTACCATCATACCATGCTCCCTCGACAAAAACTAGCCATCCGTATTGTCTCCGGAAAAAGACAGAAAAAACCCAGCAACTAGGCTGGGTTATGAGCTCCATTTGACCGAACGGGCCATTTCATCCGGCACAACGCGGACGAACTCTCCTTCATTGTACGGATAGCCGGCTTTCGTAATCTTCACTTTGACAAGTTCACCGACCATTTCCTCGGTTGCCGGGAAGCGGACTTTCAAATAGTTGTCTGTATAGCCGACGTACAAATCCGGCCGCTCTTTGTCGCGCTCTTCCGGAATGACTTCGAGCACTTGCCCTTCAAACCGGGAGGCGTACTCTTTCGCCAATTGGTCGGACAGAGCGATCAAGCGGCGGACGCGGTCATGCTTCGTTTCTTCATCGATTTGGTTCGGCATGCGCGCCGCCGGCGTGCCGGTCCGCTTCGAATAAGGAAAGACATGCAGTTCGGAAAACCGTTGTTCACGAATAAAGTTGTACGTCTCCATAAATTCGTCTTCCGTCTCGCCTGGGAAGCCGACGATGACGTCAGAAGTCACCGCCAGCTCTGGAAACACTTCGCGCAGCCGGGCGAGCCGCTCCGCGTAAAATTCCACCGTATATTTGCGGCGCATCCGCTTGAGCACCGTATTCGACCCAGACTGGAGCGGAATGTGCAAATGGCGGACGATTTTCTCCGACCGCTTCAGCACATCAATCACTTCATCGGTGATTTGGCTCGCCTCAATCGACGAAATGCGGAGCCGCTTCAGCCCCGGCACTTGCTCGTCCAAATCGCGCAACAAGGACGCAAAGTTATAGTCTTTCAGATCGGTGCCATAGCCGCCTGTATGAATGCCGGTCAGAACGATTTCTTTATAGCCGGCGGCGACGAGCTGGCGCGCCTGGCGAATGATTTCCTGCGGATCGCGCGAGCGCATTAAGCCGCGCGCCCACGGGATGATGCAAAACGTGCAGAAGTTGTTGCACCCTTCTTGGATCTTAAGCGACGCCCGCGTCCGATCAGTGAATTCCGGCACATCCATCTCCTCAAAAACGCGCGTTTTCATAATGTTGTGAACAGCGTTGATCGGCTGGCGCTCGCGCTGGAATTGCTCGATGTAATCCAAAATTTTATGCCGGTCTTGCGTGCCGATGACAATATCAACGCCCGGAATGGCCATGACCTCAGCCGGCGATGTTTGCGCATAGCAGCCGGTCACGCAGACGACGGCGTCCGGATTGCGGCGCACCGCACGACGGATGACTTGACGGCTCTTTTTATCGCCGGTGTTCGTCACCGTGCACGTGTTGATCACATACACATCCGCACGGCTTTCAAACTCTTTTCGCTCGTAGCCGGCTTTTTTAAACAGCTGCCAAATCGCTTCGGTTTCGTAATGATTGACTTTGCAGCCTAGTGTATGAAAAGCCACTGTCGGCATCTTGTTCACCTCACTCTGCCCCCCGCTTAGGGATCAGCGGGACCGAACTTTTATAAGAAACAGCCAATGTTGCTCACTAAGCGCGCTCCGCTTCGCCGTTCGGCGCGCGCAGCTCCCATTCATAAGAGGCGGCGGAAAGCAAATAGAGCGGAGCTGTTTCGGTCCGCAAAATGCGCGGCCCAAGGCTGCACGGCGAAAAGCCGTGCTGCCGAAGCTGTTCTGCTTCTTCCGGACTGAACCCGCCTTCTGGCCCGAAAACAGCCAGCAACGCGCCGCCCGGACGGAGGCGGGAAAGAAGCGCCGGAAGCGCGGCATGCCAGGCGTTTCGCGCCTCTTTTTCGTAGGCAAACAGCCGAACATCGACCGTTTGGCCAAAGGAGAGGAGCTCGACAAACGAAAGCGGCGCCCGCACGTCCGGCACCACCGTTCGTTCAGCCTGCTCAGCCGCTTCTTTCGCGATTTTTTTCCATCGCTCGACTTTTTTCTCCGCCTTTTTCGCGTCCCATTTCACGACCGACCGGGCGGCTTCGAACGGAAGAAAGCCGGCGGCGCCGAGCTCTGTTCCTTTTTGGATGACGAGCTCCCACTTTTCGCCTTTCGGCAGCCCTTGGGCGATGTAGATGCGCACCGGCAGCTCGCTTCGCTCCTCTTTCCATTGTACAATACGGGCTTGCACATGCTCATTGGCAATTTGTTCAATTTCACACACCGCCGTGCGCCCGTCTGGAAAGACGCAAATGATCCCGTCCCCCGGCTTCATGCGCATGACGCGGGCGATATGATGGGCATCATCGCCGCTGATCGCGACGATCCCGCCTTGTTGCGCCTGGCCGGAAACGAAATAGCGCTGCACAGCCATCCCTTCTTTGCTTACGGTTTCAGGGCGACAACCGCCACCCAGTCTTCCATCACGTTGATTTCCTCAATGGCAAAGCCGGCGGCAAGCAACCCGTCTTTGACGTCCTGCTTTTTCGCCTGAATGATGCCAGACGTGATGAAGCGGCCGCCTGGCTTTAACAACCGGTAGGCGTCACCAGTAAAGCGCAAAATGATTTCCGCTAAAATATTGGCGACGATCACATCAGCCGGTTCCTCGATATGGTCGAGCAAATTGTTTTGTGAGACCGTTACGATATGCTGCACCTTATTGAGCTTCACGTTCAGCCGCGCGCTGTCGACCGCCACCGGGTCCAAATCGAGCGCCCGCACCGACTGAGCGCCAAGCATCGCTGCGGCGATGCTTAAAATGCCGGAGCCGGTGCCGACGTCAATGACATGATCGCCGGGGCGCACATACTTTTCGAGCGCCTGCAGACACATGACCGTTGTCGGGTGCGTGCCAGTCCCAAACGCCATGCCCGGATCCATTTCGATGATCAGCTCATCACTAGACGCCGGCTCGTACGTTTCCCACGTCGGCACGATCGTAAACTTTTTGGACACTTTCACCGGGTGATAATGCTTTTTCCACGCCGTTGCCCATTCCTCTTCGTTTACTTCGCTCAATGTAATTTTATTTTTGCCAAGGTCGATATCATACAGCCATAAATTGTTAATCGCCTGCTTAATTTGTTCGACCGTTTCGCCAAGAAAACTGTTGACCGGCAAATATGCCTTAATGATCACCCCTTCTTCCGGATAGTCGTCCGGGTTGAGCTCGACGATCTCGCCGTACCAGTCGTCCCGTTCTTTGACCAAATCGTATGGGTCTTCGATGACGACGCCGCCGGCGCCCGCTTCATGCAAAATGTTCGAAATCGCCTCGACCGCCTCATGCGTCGTATGAATGCTGATTTCTGACCATTTCATCGCGCTTACGCTTCTCCTTTAAACGCCTTTTTGACTTTCTCAAAAAAACGGCCGTGCGGCCCGTCGTGCATCGTGTCTCCGCCGAGCCGATCAAACTCGCGCAGCAGCTGCTTTTGCTTTTCGGTCAGCTTCGTCGGCGTCACAACGCGGACAATGACGTGCTGATCGCCTTGGCCGTAGCCCCGTACGTTCGGCACCCCTTTTCCCTTCAAGCGGAAGCGCGTGCCCGTTTGCGTGCCGGCCGGGATTTTCAGCTTCACATGGCCATGGAGCGTCGGCACTTCGATCTCATCGCCGAGCGCCGCCTGGGCGAACGACAACGGCACTTCGCAATAAATATCGTCGCCGTCGCGTTTGAAAAACTCATGTGGTTCGACTCGGAAGATGATGTACAAATCGCCCGGGGGCCCGCCATTGACCCCTGGCTCCCCTTGGCCGGCGACGCGCAGCTGCTGGCCGTCGTCGACGCCGGCTGGAATTTTGACGTGAATTTTTTTCCGCCGTTTGACGCGTCCCGTGCCGCCGCACGTTGGGCATTTCTCCGGAATGTACCGGCCCGTGCCACCGCAGACGGGGCATGTCCGGCGGTTGACGATGCGGCCAAATGGCGTCGCTTGTTCGCTTGTCACTTGCCCGCTGCCGTGGCAATGCGGACAAGACGTCGGGCTTGTGCCCGGTTTCGCTCCGCTGCCCTGGCACGTGTCGCACGTCTCTTCCCGCGGAATTTCAATTTCCGTTTCTTTTCCGAACGCCGCTTCTTCAAACGTAAGCGTCATCATATACTCGACATCCGCGCCTTTGCGCGGACCGCTCGCCCGCCTGCGCGGACCGGCGCCGAAAAACGTTTCAAAAATATCTTCAAAACCGCCAAAGCCGCTAAAGCCGCCGAAATCAAACCCTCCGCCTTGGAATCCGCCGCCGCCAAACGTTTCGTTCGGGTCGGCATGGCCAAAGCGGTCGTAGCGGGCCCGCTTTTCATCATCGCTTAACACTTCGTACGCCTCTTTAATTTCCTTAAACTTCTCCGCGGCGTCCGGGGCTTTGTTCACATCTGGATGATACTGCTTCGAAAGCTTTCGATACGCTTTTTTGATCTCGTCTTTCGTCGCGTTTTTGCTGACGCCGAGAATCTCGTAATAATCGCGCTTCGCCATCGTTGATCATCCACTCCCGATTCACTCACATAAATTTAATTTTATCATTTCCCTCTGCGGCAAGGCAATATGTCAATGCTAGAAAAAAAGTCAAAGCCAAGGCAGGCCTGACTTTGACTTTCGGTTGCATTATTTATCGTCGTTCACTTCTTCAAACTCGGCGTCCACCACGTTGTCTTTATGATTGGCAGCGCCGCCTTGCGATCCTGCACTTTGCGCCTGTTTCGCCGCTTGTTCATACAGCTTGATCGACAGCTGCTGCACCGCTTCTTGCAGCGCGTCTTTTTTCTTGCGGATGTCGTCGATGTCGTTTTTCTCGAGCGCCGCTTTCAACGCCTCTTTCGCATCCTGCGCCTTCTTGATCTCATCGGCGCTCACTTTTCCTTCGACTTCTTTGATCGTTTTGTCGGTCATGAAAATGAGCTGGTCGGCTTCGTTGCGCAACTCGGCGGCTTCTTTCCGCTTCCGGTCGGCTTCGGCGTTTTCTTCCGCTTCTTTAATCATGCGCTGAATTTCTTCTTCCGACAGGCCGGACGACGATTTGATCGTAATCGACTGCTCTTTGTTCGTTCCTAAATCTTTGGCGCGCACGTGAACGATGCCGTTGGCGTCAATATCAAACGTCACTTCAATTTGCGGCACGCCGCGCGGCGCCGGCGGAATGCCGGTCAGCTGAAAGCGGCCGAGCGATTTGTTGTCCGCCGCCATCGGGCGCTCTCCTTGCAAAACGTGAATGTCGACCGTCGTTTGATTGTCAGCCGCCGTTGTGAACACTTGCGATTTGCTTGTCGGGATCGTCGTGTTCCGTTCGATCAGTTTCGTAAATACGCCGCCCATCGTTTCAATGCCAAGCGAAAGCGGGGTCACGTCAAGCAGGACGACATCTTTCACTTCGCCGGCGATCACCCCGCCCTGGATCGCCGCACCGATGGCAACGACTTCGTCCGGGTTGACGCCTTTGTGCGGCTCTTTGCCAAGCTCGCGCTTGATCGCTTCTTGGACAGCTGGAATGCGCGTCGAACCGCCGACCAAAATGACTTTATCAATATCGGCTGGCGTCAAGCCGGCGTCTTGAAGCGCCTGGCGGACCGGCCCCATCGTCCGCTCGACGAGGTGGGCGGACAACTCTTCAAATTTCGCTCTTGTCAACGTCATTTCCAAATGGAGCGGACCGTTTTCATTGGCGCTGATAAACGGAAGCGAAATTTGTGTCTGCGTGACGCCGGACAGCTCTTTTTTCGCTTTTTCCGCGGCATCTTTCAAGCGTTGGAGCGCCATTTTGTCTTTCGACAAATCGATGCCGTGCTCTTGCTTGAACTGATTGACCAAATAATCGATGATCACTTGGTCGAAGTCGTCGCCGCCCAAATGGTTGTCGCCGGCCGTCGCCTTCACTTCAAACACGCCGTCGCCAAGCTCCAAAATCGAGACGTCAAACGTCCCGCCGCCTAAGTCATAGACGAGAATCGTTTGGTCTTCTTCTTTATCAAGGCCGTAAGCAAGCGCCGCGGCCGTCGGCTCGTTGATGATGCGCTCGACTTCGAGGCCGGCGATGCGGCCGGCATCTTTCGTCGCTTGGCGCTGGGCGTCGTTGAAATACGCCGGCACCGTGATGACCGCACGCGTCACCGGCTCGCCCAAATAGTCTTCGGCGTACGACTTCAAGTATTGCAAAATGATCGCCGAAATTTCTTGCGGCGTATATTGCTTCCCTTCGATTTCGACTTTGTAATCCGTCCCCATATGGCGCTTGATCGAGATGATCGTGTTCGGGTTCGTGATCGCTTGCCGTTTGGCGACTTCGCCGACTAGGCGTTCGCCGTTTTTAAACGCGACGACCGACGGGGTCGTGCGGTTTCCTTCCGGATTCGGAATGACTTTCACTTCGCCGCCTTCTAACACGGCGACGCAAGAGTTCGTCGTTCCTAAGTCGATGCCGATAATTTTGCTCATCACTGATCACCCTCCGTTTCCGTTTATTGGCTTACTTTGACCATGGCGGGCCGCAGCACGCGGTCTTTCAGCTTATAACCTTTTTGCAGCTCCTCAACAACCGTGTTCGGCTCATAGCCTTCCGCTTCCGCCTGCATGACGGCTTGGTGCAAATAAGGGTCAAACGGCTTTCCGACCGCCTCGATCGCCTCGACGCCTTCTTTCTTCAAGGCGTCAACAAGCGACCGGTACACCATTTCCATCCCTTGCAAAATCGATTTCGCCTGTTCGTTGTCCGTCTCTATTTTCAACGCGCGTTCAAAGTTGTCAAGCACCGGAAGCAAATCGCTCGCCAAGCTTTGGGCGCGGTATTTTTCAGCCGCTTCCATCTCCTGGCGCGTCCGGCGGCGGAAGTTTTCAAAATCGGCGTACAGGCGGAGATATCGGTGTTCCATCTCTGAAAGCTTCGCTTCCAATTCGGCGATCTGCGCCTTGGCCGCCGCCAACTCCTCGGCCGTTGGCGCTTTTTCCGCCGGCTCCGCCGCTTCCTCCCCACCGGCCTCTTCAAGCGGAACGCCGCCTGATTCCCCCTCGGGCTGCGGGGCGGCTTCTTCCTCGATCGGTTGCTCCCGCTCCGGCTCATCGTATGTAGCTTGTTCCATCACTTGTTTTTCTCCTTGCTCCATCGCTTTCACCTCCCTGCCGGGGCTCTTCCCTTTTATGTATCAATGGCCACAAGGAAAGGATGGATGCGCGATCCATCCGTTATCCAATATGGCCATTCTTATTGACTTTGATACCATTTCGCGAGCGCGGCCGACAAATCGGAAGCGACACGGTTTAAGACAGTGATGACGCGCGAGTATTCCATGCGCGTTGGACCAAGAATCGCGATCGCCCCGAGCGGCTCATCGCCGACCGAATAGGTCGCTGTAATCAAGCTGCAGTTTTCCATGCCGCGCAGTTCGTTTTCATGCCCGATCGAAACCCGCACTCCTTTTTGGGTTTGCTTGCGGAGCAGGCGATAAATGTCTTTTTCCTGCTCAATGATGTCCAGAAGCGGGCGCACTTTTTGGATGTCGCTGAACTCCGGCTGGTTGAGCATATTCGCCTTGCCGGCGAAAAACACTTTTTCTTCTTCAGGGGCATCGAGCGTCTCAATGAGCGTATTGAGCACGCTGTCGTAGTTGCGGATGTGCCGGCGCAATACGTCGGCCACTTCCGTCTCCATTTTTTCTTTCAAATCAATGAGCGGAACGCCGTTCAACCGCTCGTTGAAAATGTTGACCATTTTTTCGAGGTCGCCTGCGTCCATCGATGACGGAATCGTCACGACCCGGTTTTCAACATGGCCGGTGTCCGTCACGACGATGGCGACGGCTGTCTGTTCGTTGAGCGGAACGATTTGCATCCGCTTCAGTTTGCTTTCTTTAAACGTCGGCCCGAGCGCGATGGATGTATAGTTCGTCAGCTCGGATAAAATTTGCGCCGACTTTTGCATCAGTTTTTCCAGCTCATAGATGCGCTCGGCAAACACGGAGCGGATTTTTTGAATGTCCGCCCTTGTCAGCCGCTGCGGCGGCAGCAAATGGTCGACGTAGTAGCGGTACCCTTTTTCCGACGGCACACGGCCGGAAGAAATGTGCGTTTTTTCAATATAGCCGAGCTCCTCCAAATCCGCCATCTCATTGCGGATCGTCGCCGAGCTGAACGCGATTTGATGCTTTTTCGATAACGTCCGCGAACCGACCGGCTGCCCAGAACGAATGAAATCGTCGATAATCACCTGCAAAATCAGCAGTTGGCGGTCCGTTAGCACGTGTCTCACCTCTGTTAGCACTCGAACAATTCGAGTGCTAAATCTACTACTAGGGTAGCAAATCGCCCGGCAAATGTCAATGTTTACATTTCGCCGAGGAACGCGGCAAACACTTCATTGCCGAGCAGCTTGCCTCGTTTGGTCAAGCGGATGTGAGTCTCCGTTTCCTCGAGGCGTCCGTTTTCGATTTCCCGGCGGATCGCCGCGCCAAATATGTCGTGGAGGTCGCGGCCGAACTTTTGCCGAAAGCAGGCTTTGGACACCCCTTCCGTTTTGCGCAGCCCTAAAAACATTTCCTCTTCCATCTGCTCGCGAGTGGTCAAGCGGCGCACGTCGCGGTGCGGCCATTGGCCGCGTTCGATCGCGCTGATGTAATGCCGGATGGGACCGATATTCGCCCGCCGCACCCCGTCGATATAGCTGTGCGCCCCAGCGCCGATGCCGTAGTACTCCTCATTGTTCCAGTACGTCAAGTTGTGCCGGCTTTCAAATCCCGGCAAAGCATAGTTGCTGATTTCGTATTGCCGATAGCCAGCGGCAGCCATCTGCTCCATCGCTGCTTCGTACATCTCGGCTTCCATCTCTTCGCCCGGTAGACGGAGCCGCCCTTTCCGCCATTCGTTATAAAAAATCGTCCTTGGCTCCAAAATGAGGGAATAAGCAGAAAGATGCGGCACATGAAGCGAAAACGCCGCTTCTAAATCGGCCGTAAACTGCTCAAGCGTCTGCCCCGGCAAACCGTACATTACATCAATGCTGATGTTCTGAAACCCGACTTCTCTGGCCAACGCTACAGCCCGTATGACGTCGCCTCGCCGGTGCGTGCGGCCGATCGTTTGCAGAAGCTGATCGTCAAATGTCTGCACCCCCAGGCTCAGCCGATTCACTCCGGCATCGCGCAAAATAGCGAGCTTTTCTTTCGTCAAGCCGTCCGGGTTGGCTTCGACGGTAAATTCGGCCGTTTGCGGGTCAAACTGAAAATGGCGGTGGATGCTCGCAAGCAAACAGCCGAGCTGCGCCGGCCCAAGCACCGTCGGCGTGCCGCCGCCGATAAACAGCGTCTTGAGTTGGCTGCCAAATTCCGCCGCCGTCCACGCCATTTCTTTGTCCATCGCCCGCAAATAGTCGTCAATCGGCTGGCCGGCGGCGAATACTTTGTTAAAATCGCAATAATGGCAAATATGGGCGCAAAATGGAATATGAAAATACGCTGAAACGGCCATCGGTCCTCCTCCTTTCAGCCGGCGGCGCCGCAGGAAACAAACAAGGCTATCCCCAACGGAGACAGCCTTGCTCGTTATTTTTTCTGGTCGTCGATTTTCAAGACGGCCATAAACGCTTCTTGCGGCACTTCGACCGACCCGATTTGTTTCATCCGCTTCTTTCCTTCTTTTTGCTTCTCAAGCAGCTTCCGCTTCCGCGACACGTCGCCGCCGTAACATTTTGCGAGCACGTTTTTGCGCAACGCTTTGATTGTCGAACGGGCGATGACCTTGTTGCCGATCGCCGCCTGCACCGGCACTTCAAATTGCTGGCGTGGAATCAAATCTTTCAGCTTTTCAACGATCGCTTTGCCGCGCTCGTACGCAGAGTCGCGATGGACGATAAACGATAAGGCATCGATTTTTTCGCCGTTTAGCAAAATATCCATCTTGACGAGATTGGACGGCCGGTAGCCGATCAATTCGTAGTCGAATGACGCGTACCCTTTTGTGTTCGACTTTAAAGCGTCGAAAAAGTCGTAGACGATCTCGGAGAGCGGAATATCGTAAATGAGCATGACGCGCTTTTCATCCAAATATTGCATATCGACAAACGTGCCGCGCTTTCCTTGACACAGCTCCATCACCGGACCGACATAGTCGTTTGGCACCATGATCGTCGCTTTCACATACGGTTCTTCAATGCGGTCGATTTTTTGCGGGTCGGGCATGTTCGTCGGGTTGTCGACGTCAACTTCCGTTCCGTCGGTCAAATGCACCTTGTAAACGACGCTCGGCGCGGTCGTGATCAAATCGATATGAAATTCGCGCTCGAGCCGCTCTTGGATGATTTCCATATGAAGCAAGCCGAGAAATCCACAGCGGAAGCCGAACCCAAGCGCCTGCGACGTTTCCGGCTCAAAGTGGAGCGCCGCATCGTTCAATTGCAGCTTCTCGAGCGCCTCGCGCAAATCGTTGTAGCGCGCCGTATCGATCGGATACATCCCGCAAAACACCATCGGATTGAGCTTCCGATAGCCCGGGAGCGGTTCAGCTGCCGGCCGTTCGGCATCGGTGATCGTATCGCCGACGCGCGTATCTTTCACGTTTTTAATCGAGGCGGTCAAATAGCCGACATCACCGACCGTCAATTCGTCGACGACTTTTTGCTTCGGCGTGAACACGCCGACTTCCGTCACTTCAAACTCCTTGCCGGTCGACATCATTTTAATGCGCTGCCCTGGCTTCACCGTTCCGTCGACGACGCGGACATAGGCGACGACGCCGCGGTACGGGTCATAAAGGGAATCAAAAATGAGCGCCTTCAGCGGCGCATCCGGATCACCCGAGGGAGCCGGAATTTTTTCGACGATTTTTTCCAAAATTTCTTCGATGCCGATGCCGACTTTGGCCGAAGCAAGCACCGCGTCAGAGGCGTCCAAACCGATGACATCCTCAATTTCTTGACGCACCCGCTCCGGTTCAGCGCTTGGCAAATCGATTTTGTTAATGACCGGCAAAATTTCTAAATTGTTGTCGATCGCCAAATACACGTTGGCGAGCGTCTGCGCTTCAATGCCTTGCGCCGCATCGACGACCAAAATCGCCCCTTCGCAAGCGGCCAAGCTGCGCGACACTTCGTACGTAAAGTCGACGTGGCCCGGCGTGTCGATCAAATGGAAAATATACTCTTCGCCATTTTTCGCTTTATATGTCAACTGAACCGCATTCAATTTAATCGTGATGCCGCGCTCGCGCTCAAGCTCCATCGTATCGAGCGTCTGCTCGCGCAATTCACGCTCCGACAGCGCCCCCGTCTTTTCCAAAATGCGGTCCGCCAGCGTCGATTTTCCGTGGTCAATGTGAGCAATAATCGAAAAATTGCGGATCCGTTCCTGCCGTTTCAACCGTTCTTCCCGGTTCATCGTCTCTCACTCCTGCTTCTTCGCAAAACTACACTAGCTTTGATTATAGCAACAGCGCGAAGAAGATTCAATGATGAACGAAAAGCCAAGCCGCCGTTCGGGCTTTCCGGAAAGACGCGAAACGGCCAGAGCCGCGCCAAGAAAACAATCGACAATATGGAAAGCGCAGCACTTTGTGCTCCAGCCGGCGGGCGGCGTCCAAAAGAAAAAGCCGCCATTGTGACGGCACGTTCCTGTTTCGTCCGCACATGAACGGGCTAGTCCAACACCCGGCCGACGAGCGAAAACAGCATTTCCATGAGCGCGGTGACGGCATCGGCAAAAAGTTGGCCGAGCCTAGAGAACAAGTTGAACGTTTTCAGCTCGCGAATCGTTTCTTGCTTTTCTCCTAAATCTCCAGCAACGACCGGCCGGCCAAACACCGCCGCTTCCACCTCACCATTTTCCCTTTTTTTCATATCGATGACGGATGGAAACGACGGATCGGCATAACCGCGCATCCGTTCCATGCCGCGATGCGCCTCTTGCATGCCAAACAACACGCCGAAAAAAAGAAGAAAGATCGCTAGAGTAAAGCGGATGAACCATCGTGCCATAGTGACGCTCCTTTACTTTTTCTCCGCCGGAGCCGGCGCTTCGACTTTTTCCGCCTGCCAATAATAGTCGCTGAACACATCGGCCAACGCCGACATGGAACGAAACAACTCAGTAAACGTATTGTCAACACCGCCGACTTCAATTAAAATCGCGTTTTCCGATAAATCTTGATTAAACTTGCCGTTCGTCCCGGCTCCTTTTTTCTCGATCACCCCGCGGCTCAACCCTGGATATTTCTTTTGCAGCAACTGATGCAACGCGGTAGCCAGCTGCAAGTTTTTCTCGTATGTCGCGTTTTCTCCGCCAATAATGAATGCGACACGCGCATAATCAACGCCGTTGATCGTAGCCGTCGTATATTTCCGCCGCCGCGAATCGCGATGGATATCGATGAAGTAGTGCAAGTCACGATTTTGCTTCATTGCTGCGACCACTGTTTGGCGGGACATATCATACGATTGGGAGTATTTCATCCCTTTCTTTAACAATTCGCTGACAATGTCGATTTTGCTCACTTCAGCCCCGATGCCGCGCTTTTCCAGTTCTTCCGCTAACTTTTCCCCCACTTTTGTGATGTTGACCGTCGGGTGAAACGCCAAATCCGGGTCAGTGACCCCTTTGAGCGCCGGCAAAAACGACTCATGCGTATGGGTATTGTAAATGTAGACCACTTTTTTCCCTCCGGTCGTCTGCGATGGCGGGGGAACCGGTTTTTCATCTTCGTTCTTGTTTGCTTGTTCGAGTTCATCGACCGAGGCTTGCCGTTCCGCAAGCATCGCCTCAAGCGGCGGCGCTGATTCGTATGGCATGTTCGTATAATCCGTTCCTTCACCAGCGATGAGAATTTTGCTGTCATAAAGGGCAAAGCCCGGCAGCTCGCTGCCAAGCAGGCTGCGCGGGTCATCGGGATTGATGCTCGTCGCCAGGCGGAACAATAGCGATGAGTAATTCGTCTGCCGCCGATCTTTCGGCAGCAGCTGCGCAAAATATCGATTTTCCAAGGCGAACAGACGAATGAACGTCTCTTCCGGAAAATGGGCCGCCATATCGTTCAGCGATGATGACGACGGACGGTATTCCGGCCGCAGCGATGTGAGCGCTCCGACAAGCATAAACATCATCATGCAGCCAAGGATGATGAGCATCAACAGTTTCTTTATGCTGGCTCCTGGAATCGCGATCATGACGTTTGGGGAGCGCCATCGTTTCATATTCCCACCCTTTCCCGGCTTGTCTCCTCAGTTTAACGTATGGCCAAGCGGGAAAAGATAGAACTGTTTTTTGTCTAATGGGTGTAGGAGCCGACATTGCCTTGGTCGACTTGCCGATGCAGCGCCGCATTCAAGCCGCCGGCTAATAAGTTGGCCATATCGCCGATAAACGAATCGATCTCTTTTGGGGTCACCATCAAATTATGCCCGAGCGGGGCGAGCACTTCATAGATGAGGCGCCGCTTTTCTTCATCGCCAAGCGTGCCGACCATGCCAAGAAACGTCGACCGTTCTTGCGGCGACGGCATGTCTTGTTCCGTCAATTTTCGTTTGCGCCCAAACGTCCAGCCCGCCGGAGCGAGCGCGCTTGACGGCCGTTTCCCTTCGCGCATTTCGCGGCCGAAGTGCTTCAAAATGAAATCGATCGTGTCGCTCGTGATGGAGACCGCATCGACAACCGTCGGAACGCCGATCGAAATGACCGGAATGCCAAGCGTTTCATAGCTTAACTCTTTCCGCTTGTTGCCGACCCCGGAGCCAGGATGGATGCCGGTGTCAGAAATCTGAATCGTCGCGTTGACTCGTTCGATCGAGCGGGCAGCCAAGGCGTCAATCACAATGACAAAATCCGGCTTTGTTTTCCGGACGACGCCGTCGATAATGTCGCTCGTTTCAATCCCGGTCGTCCCCATCACCCCCGGAGCAAGGGCGCTCACCGGCCGGAAGCCTTCCTCGACGCTTTCCGGCTGCAGCTGGAACAAATGACGGGTGACAAGCACGTTTTCCACCGTGAGCGGCCCGAGCGCGTCCGGGGTGACGTTTTGGTTGCCGAGCCCGACGATCAAGCAGCTCGCTTGATCGGGAATGCGGAGCCGCTTGAAAAAGGCGCTGAGCTGCTCGGAAAAAATGCGCTGCACGTTTTGCTGCAGCTCGGTGTTTTGTTCGCGGATGCCTTGCGCTTCAATCGTCACGTAGTGGCCCGGCTTTTTGCCGATCGAGGCCGCTCCTTGTTCCGTGACATGCACATGCGACAGCTTGACGCCGTTGATCTCCTCGTCATGAATGATGACCCCCTCAATCGGCGCGGCGCTTTCTTGTTTTTGCTGCAAGCGCTCCTCGAGTGCGATCTCATGCGCTTCGATCGCTAAATCCGTGCGCACCGAGTACTGGCGTAAATCGAGCGGCTGTTCCATGTCGTTCCTCCCCATTTCTGCCGTTTTCTTTTATTGTCGCCGCAATCAGGCCCGGTCATTCATGTTTCGTAAAGGATTTTCGCTTGAACACTCTTGCATAATCCAAACACGTTTGATAGAATAACACTTGTTCTTCCTGTTGTTCACAACAGAAAGTAGGAATGGTAACGGAGGTGAACGAACGTGGCTAACATCAAATCAGCGATCAAACGCGCGAAAACGAGCGAAAAGCGCCGGACTCACAACGCCTCGATGAAATCGGCCATGCGTACGGCGATCAAAAAATTTGAAGCGCTTGTTGAATTGAAAGACGTGGAAAAAGCGCGCGAGGCATTCATTATTGCGTCGAAAAAATTAGACAAAGCTGCAAGCAAAGGCCTTATCCATAAAAACGCCGCCAGCCGGCAAAAATCGCGCTTAGCGAAAAAATTGAACAGCATCCAAGCTTCCTAATCAAAAACGACCTGGCGCCAGGTCGTTTTTTTGTTTTTCTTTTGTTCACGGCAAACGGCCGGGCGATCGCTTCACCGCCGGCCGTGACGCCCCGCTTGCGCCGGGCGGGTGCCCCACCGCATCAGAAGCAGCTCAACGGCCAACCGGCGATCGACCGCTCCGCTTTTCACCTCGTAATCGGCGTCAGCGAGCTCGTTGATCGCCTCAGCAAGCTCTCCGTCAGCGAAGCGGGCCGCTTGAGCAAGAGCGAGCTTGACGCGGAACGGGTGCACCTTGAGCGCCGCAGCAATTTGCGCCTGCCCGTAGCCTAAGGAGGCAAGCCATTTCACTTGCGAAAGCAAGCGGAAATGGGCGGCGAGCAGCGCCAAAATTTTGATCGGCTCTTCATTGTTTTCAAGCAGATCATAAAACGTCTGCAACGCCGCTGGAATGTCGCGCTTCGCCACTTGCTCGACAAGCACAAATACGTTTTCTTCCGGCGTGCGGGCGACAAGCCGTTCAACCGCCGCCGCCTCGATGGTTCCGCCCGATCCGGCAAACAGGGCCAATTTATCGATTTCATTCGCCAAGGCGGAAAGCTGCGTCCCGGCCCGCCGCAACAGGACATCAATCGCCTCGTCGCTTGCTTGCGCCCCTTGGCTCTCGATGCGGCGCCGCACCCAGGCGCGCAGCTCCGCTTCGGCGAGCGGGGCGGCGATGACGACTTCGCTTTGCTCTTTGGCGAGCTTCGTAATTTTTTTTCGCTCATCAAGCTTCTCGTACGGCGCGAAAAAGACGACGATCGAAAACGGCGACGGCGCCTTCAAGTACGCCTCCAGCTTCGCCAAATCATGTTCGATCTCCTTCTCTTTTTCAGACGTGAAAAAATATGGATGCTTGATGAGGATGACACGCCGCTCGCCGAAAAACGGCACCGTCTCGGCCTCCTCAAGCGCCGCCTCGACCGGCGTTTCCTCGCAGTCGTACACAGCCAAGTTCCACTCCCGCTCCTCGGGGCCAAGCGCTGCGTTCACCAATCGCTCATACGTTTCCGTTAATAAAAACGGCTCATTGCCGTATAATAAATAAAGAAGAGAAAAACGCCGTTTTTCAATGTTTCCCCATACGCGTTCCAGCATGTTCCCGTCTCCATTCCCTAGCAAACGTCTCTGCTAGAAAAGATACACCGTTTTTCGTCATTTTACAAGGGAACCGGCTGCCGAAAAAACCGGTTCCCCTTTATATAAACGCCAGCCTATAAGTCCTAGGACCTTATTGGCCAGCGGGTTATTTTTATGTTTTCCCGGCTGTTTGAAAGTATTTGTGTCAACTGTTGTCAAGGAAGGAAAAGAAGCGAGCGGCGGTAGATTTTTCACGCGTTTTCGTCTATACTAAAAATGATTGAACGAGGAGGGGGAAAACGATGAACGTATTTGAAAAGGAAGTGCAAAGCCAACGAAATGACGCCGTCGATTCCGCCGTCGGATTCATCGTGTCGTTCGGCTTTTTCGCTACCATGTTCATCATCGCAACGTTGATCGAATTTTTCGGTCGATAAGGATTGCTTACATAAGCAATCCTTATTTTTTTGTTTCTGCTGAAACGTTCCGCTTTTTTGTGCACTACATCTTATGGTTTCATCACCTGAAAGGTTCCACCGTTTTCGTCATACACATAGCGAATGGCCCCGTTTTCATCCGTCCGCCAAATGATCGCCCGTTGTTGCCGAAGCCGCATAAGCACCTCGGGGGACGGATGCCCGTAGCGATTGTAGCGGCCGACGGAAATGATGGCCGCTCGCGGCTTGACCGTCCGCAAAAACAGCTCTGTTGTCGACGTTTTGCTGCCGTGGTGGGCGACTTTCAATACATCGGCGCGCAGCTCTGGATAAGCGCGGATGAGCGCCTGTTCCGCCTCTTCCTCGATATCCGCAGCAAACAGCCATGTCAAGCGGCCGAGGCGGGCAAGCAATACAAGCGAGCCGTTATTATCCTCATTGTTTCCCGCCTCCGGGTGCAATACGGAAAACGCGGCATCCCCCACCTTCCACCGATCCCCCCGCACGCTGGCGGCCACCGGCACAGAAAACGGGCGCGCCATCGCCTTGACGGCCGGCAGCGCTCCTGGGCTTGTGACAATCTTCTTGACGCGCACGGCTCCCATCACCTCGGGAGCAGCCCCGATATGGTCGGCGTCATCGTGCGTCAAAATCAGTTGATCAAGCGTCCTCACCCCTTGGGCTTTTAAAAACGGCACGACAACGTCGCGGCCGACGGCAAACGGCCGCGACCGTTTGCGCCACGGTTCGCGCACCCATTCCGGCGTCCCGCTGGTATCAATGAGATAGACTGCTTTTCGATAAGGAAGCTCAATATAAATACAGTCCCCTTGCCCAACATCCAATACCGTCACTTCCCCTTTCGGATCCACATACGGGGCGGCCAGCTGAAGCGCCGTCGCCGCCGCCACCGCTGTCAATCCGCGGATCAGGCGGCCGCGCTCCCAATCCAAAAACGCCGCCGCGATGGCCGTCAGATAGCCAGCTAAGCACCACGGCCCCGGACGCCCGAGCACAAGCATAAACGAGTAATCGACCGAGAAAAAACGGACAACCGCGTCCGTCAGCTCAATGAGGCGGCTAAACAGCCAAATGAGCGGAGAAAAGGAAAAAACTGCGGATAGAAAAGCAATGGGCAAAATGACAAATGAATACCAAGGGACGAAGAAGACATTCAGCCCTATGCTCCAAACAGAAATTTCATAAAAATGGTAAAGCAAAATCGGCAGCGCGGCAAGCTGAGCGGCGAGCGCGGTCTGAAACAAGTTTTGGAGCATCGAACGAGCAGAGGCGAGCACCGACACATGGGCGAGAAGGGCAAACGTGACAAGAAATGATAGTTGAAAACCGACATCCCAAACCATATATGGGTCAAAGACGAGCAGGGCAAGCGCTGTCCAACTCAACGCATCCAGCGGATGGATCATTCCTTTTTTCCACTGGACGGCCAATACAATCATCCCGGTCGCACAGGCGCGCAGCACCGACGGCGAAGCGCCGGCGAGCACCGCATACATAGGCAAGAAAACGAGCAAAGCAAGCACGGCCGCTTCGCGCGTCACAAACCGAATGGCAGCGGCCAACGCAGCGCCGACAAGCAGGGTGACATGGCCGCCGGAAATGGCCAACAAATGGATGATCCCGAGCTGCTGGTAACCGCTAATCACTTCCTCGTCCAACGAGCGGCGTTCGCCATAAATGAGCGCAGCGGCGATGCCGGCCGCTTCCGGCGGAAACTGGGCTTCAATGCGGCGGACGCCAGCCTCACGAATCGCCTCAAGCCGTTCGATGATGGTGGGACGGACGCGCACGCAAGCGGAAAGATCGATCGCCTCAGGGAGAAAGAGCCAATGGATACGATGGCGGCGCAAATAACGGCGGTAATCAAATGCATACGGATTGCTGGCTGGCATAGGGCGCTCGAGCATTCCGCTCAGCCGGCACACGACCCCGGGCATAAGACGCGCACGCAGCGCTTCTTTTTCCGCAGCCGTCCGAATGATGTAACGAAGCTGCACCCGCTCCTTGCCAGCTTGCACCGCCGCCTGCAATCGATCGCCGTCGATCGCCGGCGCGGCGGAAAAACGAACGGAAAGCGAATGACGGCCGCCGGAAAGGGAAGTTTTGTTATGATGGTCAACGATGAGAAAATAGACAAAAAAGAAGAGAGCTGCAACGAGAGCAGGAAGGAAACAGTGCGGCCGGCGGATGAAAAGAAGAAGGAGATAAATGATAAGGAGAAGACATGTGGTTTTGGACGGCGAGGCCGCCGCCACGGCAAAGAGCGCCGCCGCGGCGGGATAGACGGCTTGTCCTTTCATGCTCCCCCTCCGCCGCCGGAAAGCAAGGCGAACACATCCGTTTTCAGCGGCACTTGCACAAGCCGGACGCCAGCTTGAGCAAACAGCTCCAAGGCGTACGGGTGGTTTTTGTAGTCTTGGGCGTAATAGACAGCGCGAATGCCGCTTTGAATGATCGCCTTGCAACAATGCAAGCACGGAAAATGGGTGACATACATCTCGGCCCCCTCGGTCGGGACGCCGAACTTGGCGCATTGCAAAATGGCATTCATTTCCGCATGGATCGTCCGTACACAATGGCCGTCAATAACGTAGCACCCTTCATCGGTGCAATGGGCGCCCCCGGCGATCGAGCCGTTGTACCCGCCGGCGATGATGCGCTTATCGCGCACAATCGTCGCCCCGACCGCCAGCCTTGTGCACGTGCTGCGCAGCGCCAACAGATGGCTTTGCGCCATAAAGTATTGATCCCATGTGATGCGTTCCATTCTACGTCCCTCCGCTCGTTTCCATACTTTTAGTCTACCCGCCGCCGCCTGCCCCCGTCAACGCCGAAAAACGTCCGCAGCAGCCCTGATCCGCCCATAAACGAGAAGCATTGCGCTCCCCCGCCTCGTTTACGGCACAAGCAAATACGGTTTCAATTTCTCCAGCGTTTTTTCGCCAATTCCGGTTACATTCAACAAATCTTCCACCCGCTGAAACGGCCCGTGTTCTTCGCGATAGGCGATGATCGCTTTTGCCTTCGCCGGTCCGATGCCGGGAAGCTGCATCAACTCCTCTTCCGTCGCCGTATTGACCGCCACTTGCGGCCCGTCCCGAGCTCCATCGCTTGGAGACTTGCCGACGGCATCTGACGCTGGTGCGGCCTCGTCTTTTGCCGGCACGTAAATCATCATCTCATCGCGCACTTTTGCCGCCAGATTGATTTTCGTTTCATCCGCCTCGTCCGTCAATCCGCCGGCTAGGGCGATAACATCGCGAACGCGGGCGTCCGCCGCCACTTCGTACACTCCTGGCTTCGCGACCGCCCCTTTCACATCCACCACAGCGGTTTTGGGCGCCTCGTCCTTTTTTTCTTCCGGCCGGGCGGCATCCGTTTCAGCCGCCGCCGGCAAGACGACTTGCTCCTTTTCATCCGTCGGATGACGAAACACCCATAACCCCGCCGCCGCGGCAAACAACAAGAGCACCCCCGCTTTCCCATAACGTTTTCCAAGCTCCTGCACATGCTCCCACATACGATCCCATCCTTTCCATCTCCAGTCATAAACCGAGCCTTTTTCTCATACATATCGAAAAAGAGAGTTCCGGTGAACCAAAACCGGGAGGGGGGACAATGCATGAACATCGGCGTTATCGGCACGGGGAATATGGGCACCATCTTAATCGAAGCGTTCCTCGACTCCGGCGCCGTGAAAGCGGATCAGCTCGTCATAACGAACCGTACGCTTGCGAAAGCGTTCGCGATACAACGCGCGCATCCCGGCATGGCAGTGGTTGCCGATGCGGCTGAAGTCATCAAACAATCCAGCCTCGTCTTTTTATGCGTCAAACCGCTCGACATCCACCCATTATTGCAGCAACTGGCCCCGCACTGGACAAACGAACACTACCTCGTATCGATCACAAGCCCGATCAGCGTCGAACAGCTTGAAGCAGCCGTCCCTTGCCAAATCGTGCGCGCCATTCCGAGCATTGCAAACCGGGCGCTCTCCGGCAGCATCCTTGTCACCTTCGGCTCGCGCTGCTCAGCCGCCTGCCGGCAAACGATCGATGATCTTCTCCGGCGCATCGCCTCGCCGGTGTACATCGACGAGGCCATCACCCGCGTCGCTTCCGACATCTCAAGCTGCGGTCCAGCGTTTTTCAGCTATTTGCTTCAGCGCTTCATCGACGCCGCAGCGGCCAAAACCGCCATCACGAAGGAACAGGCGACGATGCTGGCGACCGATATGATCATCGGCCTTGGGGAACTGCTCAAGCGGAATCTGTACACATTGCCAACGTTGCAGGAAAAAGTATGCGTCAAAGGCGGCATTACCGGGGAAGGAATCGCTGTGCTGGAACAACGAATGAACGGCGTCTTTGAAGAAGTGCTGGCGAAAACACATGAGAAGTTTAAAGAAGATGTGGAGAAGGTGAAGCAACAGTTTCCTTGATTGATTTTCATTTGACAAGCAGCAGCGAAAATCCTGCTTCGTTCGACAAAAAAATGGACCCCAGCTTGTACGGCTGGGGTTTTCATATTTACGGATTTTTCGTTGGATTCCATCGTCGTTCAACCTTTCAGCTGTTGCTTGTTTTTATCTATATTGTTTCGATCCTCATTCGGCTATTGAGCCGGGCACAAGATTTCTTCCAATTACGTTTGGTTGACATTACACTCGTTTCAATCCTCAGCCAGCTATTAAGCCGGATGCAAAACGATAGAGCATTTTCCCTGCATGATTTTATGTTTCAACCAAAATCTCCCTAAATCTTCCTCATCCACGTTTCTTTTTATGATTTATGATTTCTCGCTCTTCGCCCCTCACCGCTTCCGCGCGACGAAAAACAACCGCTCCGCCGTCTCGGTCGGGGGCGCATCGGTGAAATCGGCGGTCACTTCAAGCACCTCGAAGCCAGCGGATTCGAGCCATCGCTCATAGACGGCGCGCTCGAACGTACGCTGTTCGTGCCATTCGTCGAAACGTTCGTATAGATCGCCGCGGCGGACGAAAAAGGTTAATTCATGCCCGACGCTGTGCGGCCAGTCAAGCGGATGGCACATCCATATGTAGCTGAGGTCGTCATCCTGGTCCGCAAACACGGCGTCGCGGAACAGGACGTCCATTTTGTAGACCGAATGGACATCAAACAAAAGCAGCCCGCCGCCGCCAAGGGCGCGGGAGACGGCGGCGAACGTCCGCTTCACATCCTCTTCATTCGTTAAATAGTTGAGAGCATCGCAAAACAGGAAGGCGCCATCCAGATCAGAAAACCCGTCGAGCTCCGCCATGTTTTGCTCGAAAAACGGCACCTCCACTCCCTCCGCTTCGGCTTTCGCCTGGGCGACGGCGAGCATATGTTCAGAGAGATCAACGCCGGATACTTGCCATCCGGCCTTGGCAAGGCGGATGGCAAGCTCTCCCGTCCCGCAGCCGATGTCAATGACCCGTCTCCCCGGCCGTTTGGTGTATTGGGCGAATGCCCGTTCAACAAACGATTGCCATGCGTCATACGGCGCCTCAGCCATGAGCGCATCATACCAGTCGGCGAAGCGGCCGTACGTCATGGCTGCAACACAGCCGCGACGTCTTCCGTCGGGGCGTCCCCCCAGAGCCGTTCGAGGTTGTAATACTCGCGCTCCTCTTTGGCAAAAACATGCACAACGATGTCGCCCAAGTCGACAAGCACCCATTTCGCCTCATGGAATCCTTCAACCCGCTTCACCACTAGGCCGTGTTCTTCCGCTTGGTCTTGAATTTCGCGGGCGATGGCCTGCACTTGTTTGTCCGAATTGCCATGGCAAATGACAAAATAATCGGCGACAAGCGAAATGCCTTTCATGTTCAAGACGACAATTTGTTCCGCCTTTTTATCATCCGCCGCGCGGACGACAAGCTGCAACGCCTCTTGTTCCGTCACCGTTTTGCTTCCCCCTTCACTTCACGCATGAGTGAATTGTACGCATGAATCGTATCTGGATAAATGAGCTGGCGCTTCTCAAGCAAAAACGCGATCGTATTTTTCACCGCCTGCAAAAGCGCCCGGTTGAGGTCTTCTTCCGCCAAGCGCCGTACGTCGTCGACGCCGGGGAAGCGGCGCCCTGGTTCAATATAGTCGGCCAAATAAATAATTTTTTCAAGCACCGTCATTCCCGCCCTCCCGGACGTATGGTAGCGAATGGCATCCAGCACCTCCGGATCGTCGATGCCGACTTCTGTCTGCACCAAATAGGCGCCAACGGGCGCATGCCATAGCTCACTGTTGTAAGCAAGCAAATCGTTGGGCATATTTTGCGCCAAAATGATTTGTTTCATTTCCTCGACCGGACGGAATTTGGCATAGTCGTGGAAAATCGCCGCCAGTTCCGCCTTTTTCGCGTCGGCGCCGTATTGCCTGGCGAGCTTAACAGCGGTCTCGACAACGCCAAGCGTATGCTCGTAGCGCTGCTCTGTCAGCTGTTGTTTCACGATCAGTAACGCCTGTTCTCGCTCCATATAGCCCCTTCTCCTCAATATAAAGTCTAACGCCTTCCGGCACAAGATAGCGAATCGTCTGCCCGTTCCGCACCCGCTCGCGGATGAGCGAGGAAGAAACGGCAAACTGCGGCGCCTCAACTTCGATGACCGGATACGGCGTTTCCATGGAAAACCCCGGCCGCTTGACGCCAACAAACGTCACCAACTCGATGAGCTCATCGATGCGGTGCCAATGGGGCAAATATTCGACCATATCGGCGCCGATGATGAAATAAAACTCGTCATTGGGATGCATCGCGACAAGCTGCCGGATCGTATCGTACGTATACGAAGGCCCTTCCCGCTCGAGTTCGATCGTCTCAATATGAAAGCGCGGATGGCCAGCCACTGCCAACTCGAGCATGCGCAGCCGGTCTTCGCTTTTGGTCACTTGTTCGTGCTGCTTATGGGGAGGAAGGCGGTTGGGCAGAAACCAAATTTCTGACAACTGAAGGGCGTCAAGCACTTCATTCGCCATGAGCAAATGACCGTAATGAGGCGGATCAAACGTGCCGCCGAAAATCCCGATTTTTCCCATCTTCTTTCCTCCCGCCGCCTGCCGTGGCTGCTCCCATTGTCAATCAGGCAGAACGATTTGTTTATGCTCCTTCGATTCTTTGTATAAGACGATCGTATTGCCGATCACTTGCACGACTTCCGCCCCCGTTCCAGCCGCGAGCTGCTCGGCGACGGTGCAGCGGTCTTCTTCACAGTTTTGCAAAACGCTCACTTTCAACAGCTCGCGCGCTTCGAGCGCCGCCGCAATTTGTTCGGTCATCGCTTCCGTCACGCCGCCTTTGCCGACTTGGAAAATCGGTTTCAAATGATGGGCTTGAGCGCGCAAAAACCGTTTTTGCTTTCCCGTTAGCATATGTTACCTCCTTAACGCTTCGATGACAAGCTGTTTCATCCGGTTGACATCCGGCCATTGGCCGGTCCACTTTTCGAACGCTAGCGCCCCTTGGTATACGAGCATGCCGACGCCGTTTTGCACACGGGCGCCGCGGGCTTTCGCTTCTTTCAGCCATTTTGTTTCCAGTGGATTGTAAATAATATCGGAAACGATCACCCCTGGGCGCAGCCGTTCAAGAGAAAGCGGCTGCACCTCGACACGCGGATGCATGCCGACAGAAGTGGTATTGATGATAATATCGTATTCGGCCAGCCGCGTTTCGGCCTCGGCGAGTGAAAAATACGCCGAGCGGCGCTCGTCCCCTTCGCGGACGAGCCGCTCCGCTTTTTCCACCGTCCGGTTGGCCATATCGATGCGCTCGGCTGCCGTCGACAGCAACGAAAAGTAAATGCCGCGCGCCCCGCCGCCAGCGCCGATCACCAAAATCCGCTTGCCGTCCAAGGTGATGTTCATTTCCTCTTCCAACGCTTGGACATAACCGAGCCCGTCTGTATTATAGCCGACGAGCCGGCCGTCATTGTTGATGATCGTATTGACCGCCCCGATGCGGCGCGCATGTTCGTCCACTTCGTCCAAAAACGGAATGACCGCCAGTTTGTGCGGAATCGTCACGTTCACCCCGGCGATGCCGAGCGCCCGCACGCCAGCGATCGCCGCACCGACTTGCCCCGGTTCGACGGAAAACAAATGATAGCGCGCCGGAATGCCCAAACGGGCGAATGCATCATTATGCATGAGCGGCGACAGCGAGTGCTCGACGGGAAACCCAATCAACCCGTATACCTTTTCCACGTTTCTCCCCTCCCGCTTTCCATTAAATCAACGATTGACGGATAAATACGTCGACCCCTTTTGGAGCATGGACGACGAGCTGGGCACCCGGGTCGTTGCACGTCACCCAGCCGAGTCCGGAAAAAACGATGTCCGTCTTCCGCTCTTTGACAGACAGCGAGCGCGGCACAAGCGGCGGAAATTCAGCGGCATAGCGTTTGTTTGGCGGCGACAGCAAATCGCCAAGCTGATTGGCATAAAGGGAGTCGGCTTTTTCCAACTTCGTCCGATGAACCGTCAACTCATTGGCCATGTAGCAGACGAACGAGCGGCGCCCGCCTTTGATGTAATCGAGGCGGGCCAAGCCTCCGAAAAAGAGCGTCTGCCCTTCGTTGAGCTGATAAACGCGCGGATGGATTTCCCGCTTCGGCGTAATGATCTTCAAATCGCGCGCATCAACAAAGTGCGCCATTTGGTGATGGTTGATGATCCCCGGCGTATCATACAGCGTCGCTCCACCCTCAAGCGGAATTTCGATCATATCGAGTGTCGTCCCCGGGAAATATGACGTGGTAATCACATTCCCTTTGCCGGTCGCCTCTTCAATGATCCGATTGATGAACGTCGACTTGCCGACATTCGTGCAGCCGACGACGTAGACATCGCCGCCCTCACGGTAGCGATTGATCGCTTCCATCACCTTCGCCATGCCAATTCCTTTCGCTGCGCTGACAAGGCAGACGTCAACCGGACGCAGCCCGAGCTCTTCCGCCATGCGGCGCATCCAGCGCAGCAGCTTCGGGTATTTGACCGACCTCGGCAATAAATCCGCCTTGTTGCCGACAAGCAAAATCGGATTCTCGGCCGCAAACCGCGGCAAGCCAGGAATCCAGCTGCCGTTGAAATCGAAAATGTCGACGATGTTGACGACAAGCGCCTTCGATTCCCCGATGCGGTGCAGCATGTTTAAAAAATCGCTGTCATCAAGCGGCACGTCTTGCACTTCGTTGTAATGTTTCAAGCGGAAGCAGCGCTGGCAAATGATTTCTTCCTCGTCTTTTTCGAGCACGCTTTTCGGCGCATAGCCCGCCTTTTTCGGATCGTCAAACTGAATGGCCGCTCCGCAGCCGATGCAACGCAGTTGTGGCTCCACGATCATTCCTCCCAGTAAATCATCCCTTTTTTGCGCATCACCTTTAAAATTCTCCGCTCCATTTTTCGATTGAAACGCGTCCATAATCCGTCCGTCTGGGCGACCGGGACGACTAAAATCGTGTTCAGTCCGAGCCGGTTGCCCCCAAGCACATCAGTCAGCAACTGATCGCCGATGACGACGACTTCCTCTTTCTTAAGCTCCATCATCTTTAATGCCTGCAAAAACGCGCGTGTCAGCGGTTTGTGCGCTTCAAAGATGAACGGGATGCCAAGCGGCTCAGCAAACGACTGCACGCGTTGTTTATTATTATTCGATACGATGACGACCTTAATGCCCGCCTGCTTCATCGCATCAAACCATGCGGCCAGCTCCGGGGTGGCGCTCGGCCGATCCCATTCAACGAGCGTATTGTCCAGATCGGTGATGATCCCTTTGACCCCTTTTTGTTTCAGCTCATCCGGAGTAATGTCGATCACACGCTTGGCAAACTGGCTTGGCAAAAAGTAGTGAAGCATGCCGGACACCCGCCTTTCCATTTGCTTTTCCCATCATAGCGAATTTGATCGTTTGTTTCAAAACAAAGTTTGCCAATGATAAACAGAAAAAATTTTCGACAAATTTTGCATCTCTCCATCTTGTGGATAACTGTTGCCCACATTATACACAAGCTGGCCATCACACTTCCTACTCTTTATAAACATGTTTTCCACATGTTATCCACCGCTTCCTGTGGATAACAGAACGGTTGTTCTCTTTCACAAGTCATGGTACATTGTAAGTAACCTACCATTATATGTATGACATGTTTGGCATATTCCATCCAAAAAAGGAGGACGCCCCCGATGAAACATTTGTCCGACGAGCTGTTGATCGAGTCGTACTTCAAGGCGAAAGAACTCAACCTCAGCCCGGAATTCATCGAGTTGATTGAAAAAGAAATCCAGCGCCGTTCATTGACCCACAAAATTAAGCTGTCCTCATAAGCGAAGGCCTTCGGGCTTTTTTTGTTTCGGAAAGCCTTAGCGCTCATGCGCCTCGCACCAATAGCCGAGCCGCTCGCCGACTTTGATCGGCATGGGCGCAACAATGCGCGGGTCAGGGGCGAAACTTCCGCGTTCAAACAGCAAGACGACCGTTGAACCGAACGAAAAATACGCCATTTCCTCTCCTTTTACAAGCTGCTCACCCTCATGGGTCAATTCAATGCTGTTGACGAACATGGCGCCGATTTTCACGATCGCCAAGCGCTTGCCGCCGGCTGTGACCTCGGTGATGAGGCGGTAATTTTTCTCGAGCGGCCGACGCCCATATTTTAAGCCAAGACGGTTGACCGGATACGACTTGCGGCCGAGCGCCCACTGCTTTTCGATCACTCCAGATATTGGGCTGTGGATGCGGTGATAATGACTCGGGCTTAAATACAGAATAAAAAAGAACCCGTTCACATACGGTTGTGCCGCTTCAACGCTGCCGAGCATTTCTGCAATGGAATACGGCTTTCCCTTGACGATCATTTCGCAGTTTTCTCGAATCGTGCCCATGTCTTCAATGACGGCGTCGACCGGGCTGACGACCGTATGCTCATCAGCGTCGACCGGCCTCACCCCAGCCTTCAGCCGGCGGACGAACAGTTGCTGCAACGTCTTATAATTTTTTAAGCTTTTTTCCATTTCGTCTTGGTTAATATGATAAATTTTTGCATACGATGATATCAATAGCCCGCTGAGTCGCGATTTGGCAAACGAAGCGAGCAGCTTTGAAGAAAGCGAGTGATTGGTCAGCTCGATGAACAAACGATAAAGCCATTTTCGCAAGCACGTTCCCTCCAGTAGCGCAACATCGCCATTCGTTACTACCTTCCATATTACCGCCAAAATGAGTATAATGGTAGTAGAATTTTCTTTTGGCGTTTTCTGTTGGAAAAGGAGTGGGGAAACTTGTTCTTATCGGACTATTTAGATTATACGTTAAAAAAGCTGAAAGCAAACGTGGCAAACATTTTGACGATGACAAACCTGTCGCTTGGCGGCTTTTCCGTCCTGGCTACGCTGAAAGGGCAGCTTCATATGAGCGTGCTGCTCGTTTTTTTAGCAGCGTTTGTCGATCGCTTTGACGGCGCTGTGGCGCGCAAGATGAACATTGAATCCGAACTTGGCAAGCAGCTCGATTCGATGAGCGACATCGTCTCCTTCGGCGTCGCTCCCGCCTTGCTGATGTACCAAGGCTTGTTCCATGAGTTCGGCGCGCCCGGCGCGGTATTCACCGTTTTGTACATCGCTTGCGGCGCCTTCCGCCTCGCTCGCTTCAACATCACAGAAAACAACGGCTACTTTGCGGGGCTGCCGATCACCGCCGCCGGGGTGCTGATGACGCTCGGCTATTTAGCCATCCCGTACTTCCCGCCGCAATCGTTTATGTTTTTGGCGCTCATTTTATCGTTTTTAATGGTCGGCACGTTTAAACTGAAAAAAATATGATGATCATCGGAGCTGCCCTTTCCGTCATCCTAATGGAGCGGGCGGCTTTTTGCGTCTCATGTCACACCTTTTTCCCTTTTCAACCTCCTATATTCAGTATATGATAAATATGGTTTCTTCATAAAAACGCCCAATGGCGTAGATCGTTCGTATGGAAAAAGCGGGGGGATTCATTTGGACAAAACATCGGTCATCGGCATCATCCTTGGTGTCATTGCCGTCGGGCTGGGCATGTACTTTAAGGGCGTTTCGCCTGCTGTATTGATCAATCCGGCCGCCATCCTCATCATTCTCGTCGGGACGGCGGCAGCGGTCGTCATCGCCTTTCCGACGCACGAAATTAAAAAAGTGCCAAAGCTTTTCAAAGTCATTTTCACGGAATCAACGACGCCGACGGTCGAACAACTGATTCCGCTGTTCGTCGATTGGGCGAATATCGCCCGCCGCGAAGGGCTGCTGGCGCTCGAGGCGAAATTGGACGACATTGACGACCCGTTTTTGCGCAACGGACTCAGCATGGCAATCGATGGGCAAACGCAAGAGTTCATCCGGGATGTCATGACAGAGGAAATCGTCGCCATGGAAGAGCGCCACGAAGCGAATGCCGCGATTTTTTCCCAAGCAGGCACGTACGCGCCGACGCTCGGGGTGCTTGGGGCCGTCATCGGCCTGATTGCCGCCCTTGGCAATATGGAAAACATCGCCGAGCTCGGCAAGGCGATCAGCGCCGCTTTTGTCGCCACGATGCTCGGCATTTTCACCGGCTATGTGCTTTGGCATCCGTTTGCCAACAAACTGCGGCGGAAATCGAAGGAAGAGGCGCGCGTGCGCTACATCATGATTGAAGGGGTGCTGTCCATTTTGGAAGGACAAGCCCCGCGCATGATCGAACAAAAACTCGCCTCATACTTGCCGGAAAACGAGCGGCGCCAAGCGCTGGTGCAAGGGGAAACGGCCAATGGCTAAGAAAAAAAAGAACAAGCATGACGACCATATGAGCGAGGCATGGCTGATTCCGTACGCGGATTTATTGACGCTATTGCTCGCCCTATTCATCGTCTTGTTTGCGAGCAGCCAAATCGACCAAAAGAAGTTTCAAGAAATTGCGCGCGCCTTTAGCACCGCCTTTGCCGGCGGAACGGGTGTTCTTGACTTTCAAAGCCCGATCGAGCCGATCACTCCACCGGCCCAAGACGAAGAAGGACGGCATCAAGCAAAGCAGCCTTCCCCAGCCGTAAACGGAAAGGAAAAAGAAGAATTAGGGCAAATCAAAGCGAAAATCGACAGCTACATCCACGACAACAAGCTGACGGGAAAACTGCAGACTTCCTTGACGGACGAAGGGCTCGCGATTACCATTTTGGATGATATTTTATTCGACTCCGGCAGCGCCGAAGTGCGCATGAAAGACCGGCGTCTTGCGGCGGAAATCTCCGCTTTGCTCGTCATGAACCCGCCGCGCAATATCATCATCAGCGGCCATACGGACAACGTGCCGATCCATAATGAGAAATTTGCTTCCAACTGGGAGCTGAGCGTCATGCGCGCCGTCAATTTCATGAAAGTGCTGCTTGAAAACAAGCAACTCGATCCGCGCTATTTCAGCGCCAAAGGGTATGGCGAATACAAGCCCATCGCCTCCAACGCCACCGCTGCCGGGCGGATGAAAAACCGGCGTGTCGAAATTTTAATTTTGCCGCGCACCGACGTCAATGATTCGTCCACATCCACTCAGTGACCGCCGCGCCTTCAGCGGGCGGTTTTCTTTAGCCGTCGCTTTGCCAAAACTCTCTTTTCCATGTCCAAACAGAAAAACCGGCGGTTCGCCGGTTTTTCCTCCTTCGTCCGCAAAGACCTTTATTCGAAAAAATCAAAGCTTGATCGTCCATTTAATGACTCCGGCTTTGGCAAGCGCCTCAACCAAAATGACAACGACCGGCCCGACGAACAACCCGATAAAGCCAAGCAGCTGAAACCCCAGATAGACGCTGACGAGCGCGGCGAGCGGGGAAATGCCCAAATTGGTGGAAAACACTTTCGGCTCAATGATCCGGCGCACGACGGTGATGACGACAAACAGCACGATGAGCCCGATGCCAAGCGTATTGTTGCCGTTCGCCATGCTGATGAGCCCCCACGGAACAAGCACGGAACCCGTTCCTAAAATCGGCAAAATATCAACGACGACGATGACCAGCGCCATCAACGCCGCATAGTCGACCCCCAACACGAAAAGGCCAGCCAGCGCGAGGAAAAACGTAATTAAACTAAGCAAAAACTGCGCTTTTAAAAAGCCGATCCCCGCTTTGCTCAGCTGGGCGACGACCATCCCAAGCCGCTGTTCGGTCCGTTCGGACAAATAGCGGCGCATGCCTTGCTTCAGCTGCGGCAAATCGAGGCAAATGAGAAACAGTGCGATCAAATACACTAAAAAATGAATCAAAAACGCCGGAATGGCGGCAATATAATGGACGAGCGACTGCGTCAAGTTGGTCGCAAACGACAAAAGCATTTGCTCGACGGTATTGACGCCGCGTTCAAGCGAATCGATGATTTCCTGCGGAATGGAGCTGGAATACGACTGCCACGTTTGAATGAGGCGGTCGAGCACTTTCGTCGCTTCGTTTAGCACATAAGGCAGTTTTTGCGAGAGCGCCATCACTTGTTGCACAAAAATCACGACTAGAAAGTAAAGGGAAAGCCCAAGAATGATGATGAACAATGAAAAAATCACCGTGACGGCGTGCGCGCGCTTCAGCTTATAGTTTTCTTGCAATCGGCGGATGGACGGCTCGAGCAAAAGCGCGGTCGCAAGTGCGAAAAGAAGAGGCACGCTGTATGGCACAAGCCATAGCCCCACAGCGAATAGCAACGCAATGATAATCCAACGTTTCACGTTCGTCCCTCATTTTTCATAAAAATTTAGCCAAAAGATGGTTCATGTATAAATATAGCCGACAGCATGCGGACGGGCAACTATTTCATGCGCTCGTTTTCATCTGCAGCGCGGCGTCGTCGTTGCCAAACGATGTAAATCGCCGCCACCGCCACCCCCGCTGCAATAGCCGGTCGGACGTATGGCGCCGCCATCTCGTCAATTTGCCGCCATCGTTGGCCAAGCTGCTCTCCCAACCAAATAAACAAGATGGACCATGGGATGATGGCCAACACCGTGTAAATCGTAAACGGCAACCACTTCATCCGCGCAATGCCGGCGGGGATCGAAATCGCATGGCGGACAACGGGGATAAACCGGGCGCTGAAAATGACGCCGGGGCCAAATTTCGCAAACCAGCGTTCCGCCACATCCAAATGTTTTTTCTGGATCAATACATATTTCCCATACTGATCTAGAAACGGCCGTCCGCCATAGTAGCCCATCCAATACAAAAACAACTGCGCCACCGTGCCGCCTATTGTCCCAGCTGCCACGGCCCCAGCAAATGAGACATCCCCCCGCGCTACCAAATAACCGGCATAGGCCAACACGATCTCGCTGGGGATCACTTCCACCATCAAGGCGAGAGCGATGCCGACATAGCCTAAACTGGTCAAAAAGGAAAACATCGATTGAATGACTTCGTGCACCGTTTTTCCTCCTTGTCTTTCGCTTCCTTGTCCATTTTTTCATTATACTATACGTTCCTTGCCAACAAAACGGGAAAAGCGGCTGATCATTCAGCCGCTTTCACGAGTGTCGATGATCATCTATATAGATGCAATTTAAAGCTTTAACATTTTTCGTCTTTGCCGGTCATTGCATCCGACTGTCGAGTGACCGAACAACGCCGCTTCCAGACCCATGAATGGGTCTGTGAAGCGGCGTTGTTCGGTCTTCCGTCACGCTAAGGCGTGGCGGAGGCAAGCCACACGCTTGCCTTCGACAGTCGAAAATGGGCAAACCACTTTTCTGTCAAGGATATGTTAAACTTCTTTGTTGCATCTATATACATAGTTATTATTGGTTAATCAACACATCTGAGCCACTTTTCTCTTAGGCGCTTTGCTGCTGCAGCTCAGCGATGTATTGTTTTCCTTGTTCTTCGTTATATTGCCCTTCCCATTTCGACATCACAACCGCCGCCAGCGAGTTGCCGATGACGTTGACCACTGTGCGCGCCATGTCCAAAAGGCGGTCGATGCCGGCGATAAACGCCAATCCTTCAACTGGAATGCCAACCGTGCCAAGCGTCGCCAATAAGACGACAAACGATACGCCTGGGACACCGGCAATCCCTTTGGACGTCACCATTAAAACGAGCACAAGCGAGATTTGCTGCGAAATCGGCATGTCGATGCCGTACAGTTGAGCGATAAAGACAGCCGCCAGCGCCTGATAGAGCGTCGACCCATCCAAGTTGAACGAATAGCCGGTCGGAACGACAAAGGATGTTACAGCCTTTGAACAACCGAATTTCTCCATTTTTTCCATAACCTTAGGCAACACGGTTTCCGAGCTCGACGTGCTATAGGCAAGCACTAATTCATCCTTTAAGATTTTTATAATATGGAAAATATTTGTACCTACCAATTTGGCCACAGCGCCAAGCACCACCAACACGAAGAACGCCATGACCGCATAAACGAGCACAACAAGCTTGCTGAGCGGAAGGAGCGAAGCGACGCCGAATTTCGACACCGTCACGCCGATCAAGGCGAAAACGCCAAACGGCGCAAACTTCATCACTTGGTTCGTCACATAAAACATCGCTTCCGCTGTGCCTTGGAAAAAGCGAAGCACCGGTTTCCCTTTTTCACCGATCGCGGCTACGCCCAACCCGAACATCACCGAGAAGAAGATGATCGGCAACATATTCCCGGTCGACAGCGCTTCAAACACGTTTTTCGGCACGATGTTGACAAATGTTTCAACCATCGAATGGTGCTGCACTTCGTTCGTCGTATCGACATACGACTGGATATCCGTTTTCTCAAGCGACTTCATATTGACGCCGACGCCTGGTTGGAAAATGTTCGCTGCCAAGAGGCCGACGATAATGGCAATCGTCGTAATGATCTCAAAATAAAGGATCGTTTTGCCGCCCAACTTTCCGAGCTTTTTCACATCACCGACGTTGGCGACGCCGACAATCAAGCTCGAGACGACGATCGGGATGACGATCATCTTAATTAAACGGAGAAAAACATCTCCGATCGGCTGCAAATACGTCGCTACTTTAGGGCTTCCGTAAAAAATGGCCCCAACCATAATCCCGAGAATAAGGCCGATGAAAATTTGCCATGCCAAGCCGATCTTGCGCATGATGCTTTTTCGCCTCCTTTAGACAAATTTAGACAAAAGACGACAAAATTATTTTACTTTTAAAAATAAAATCTGTCAATATTTTTGATTGAAATCGCTTCATCAAAGGATACAAATGAAAGAATTAAGTTTTTTAAAATAATTTCTATTCTTCCACTACTGAAAAAGCGGGTCGCTGCACCAGCAACCCGCTTTTGTTATGACCGCCGTTTTTCTTTTTCCTGCCGATAAAACTCGTGAAACATTTTCATTAATGCCCGTTTTTCAATGCGCGAGACATAGCTTCTCGAGATGCCGAGCTCTTTGGCGATTTCACGCTGCGTTTTTTCCCGCTGCCGACCGAGGCCAAAGCGATTGATGATCACCTCTTTTTCCCGCTCATCAAGCACGCTGATATATTGTTTGACTTGTTCGAGCTCCATGTTCAAGTGGATTTCATCGACGATGTCTTCGCCTTCGGCTTTTAAAATATCAAGCAGGCTGATTTCGTTTCCTTCTTTGTCCTGGCCGATTGGCTCATGCAACGAGACGTCTTTGCGCGTTTTTTTTAATGAACGCAGGTGCATCAGGATTTCGTTCTCGATACATCGAGCCGCATACGTTGCCAGCTTCGTTCCTTTGCCCGGCGAATAGCTTTCAATCGCCTTGATCAAGCCGATCGTGCCAATGGAGATTAAATCCTCGACCTCTTCTCCCGTATTTTCAAACTTTTTCACAATGTGGGCAACAAGGCGCAAGTTGTGTTCGATGAGCCGGTTGCGGGCTTGCTCGTCGCCTTTTGCCATCAGCGCCAAATACTTTTCCTCTTCTTGAGCGCTTAACGGCTGGGGAAACGCATTGTTTTTAATATACGAGACAAGAAACGTCAGCTCTTTCAACAGAAACGTAAACGCCGTGAAAATGCCGGACATGCTCTCACCCCCGCCTGCTGTCATCGGCGGAAACCGCCTATCGTTATGTATATGCAGGGGCGATGTTGTCCGTGTCTTTACGACAAAAATAGACCGGCCCGAAATGAGCCGGCAATGACCTGACCAATCAAAAACGATTGATGCCAACGTTCTGCTGATGCGGTCCGCCTGCTTATCCCCCTCCCGATGCAGAAGAACCGCCGTGCTTACGCTCTTGCCTCAACGCTGACTTCCGCGGCGACAACAAGCGCAATCGACGCGGTAATGATGATCGACATGACAATGGCGAACATCCCCGTTCCCTCCTTGACCTTCTCTTCTAGATTTTATTTTACCAAAGAAGACAAGGAGCGCTTCCGCCACATTTTGAACAATTCGTGAAATTCGACCGTCAACAACAGCACGCGGAGCACCGATATCCCCCCTTTAGCCTGAGTCAAGTCGAGTCTCCCGTCTGTTTCATCCACATCACAAGCCATACTGGTACAATTGACATGAATCTTCTCCCCTTTCATCTCCATTGTTTTAAAACAACCGTTGATGAGCGGAACATTTGCGGTCAAGCAACTCCTCCTCAGCTGCACGCGCGAACCGCTCCTCTTCGATGTTCCGTTGCCGCGGCTTTCTCCGCTCAATCGTGATCGTGATAAAAAACAAATGGATCGTCATACCCCCTCACCTCCTTTCCATGCAAAAAAACCGCAGAAGGAAGGCGTTTCTGCGGCTAAGCGTACAAAAAGGCCGCAGAAAGCGAGACTACTCCCCTTCTGCGGCCTGATCGCTGTTTTTCGTCATCGGTGCACGTTCATTCCCGGTCGGCGGAAGGTCGAATAGCCGTTTGATAGAATGGATGCGTTACTGTTGTCCACATCATCATTGTCATTGTCTTCGACCTCCCTTTGGAAATGATGCTACGTAGGCAATTATATCCAAAATTATTTCCATTGTAAACCGTTTTTTTGCAAAATAGGCAAAAAGCTTGCTTTCCCTTGAACGCCAGCATGGTGGCTAAACAAAAACCCGCCTTTCGGCCAAAAGGCAGGTTTACGGTTCGAACCGCTTTTCTTCTTCCTCAAGACGGCGGGCATAGCGGGCGGCTTGGCGCAAACAGGAAAGCGACGCGGTAAAACAGACGGCGACTGCCAATAGGGCGAACGGCTTTTTCGCTGTCTCAACCGCTTCTGGGATGATCGTTCCGAAATAGAGAAACGCTCCAAACGCGAACAAGACGAGGCTGTATGTTTTAAAGTCGCCCGCCTTGGCCCGCAGCTCGTTTCGTTGCTGCTCGTTCAAGCCCGATCCCTCCTCTCCCCTTTCACTGTATCATACATGGACAGAAGGGGGGAGCGGCAATTTCAGCCAAGCGCCTTCGCCAAATCGTCAAGCAGATCGTTGACATCTTCAAGCCCGACCGACAAACGGATCAGGCCATCGGTAATGCCGAGCTGTTCGCGCCGTTCCTTCGGGATCGAGGCGTGCGTCATTTTCCCTGGCAACGAAATTAAACTTTCGACCGCCCCTAAGCTTTCGGCAAGCGTAAAGTAGCGCACGCGCGACAGCACTTTCTCGGCGCGCTCCAAGCTGCCGACATCAAACGAAATCATGCCGCCAAATCCGCGCATTTGCTTTTTCGCCAACTCGTGGTTCGGATGATCCGGAAGACCTGGATAATGGACGCGCTTGACCGCCTTGTGTTCAGCCAAAAAAACAGCGATTTGGCGCGCATTTTCTTCATGTTCCTCCATCCGCACGGCGAGCGTTTTCATCCCGCGCATCAATAGCCATGAATCTTGCGGCCCGAGCACGCCGCCGGTTGAATTTTGCACGTAATGGAGCCGCTCGGCAAGCTCCGGCGTGCGGACAACCGCCAACCCAGCGACGACGTCGCTATGGCCGCCTAAATATTTCGTCGCGCTATGGATGACGATATCGGCGCCAAGCTCAAGCGGCGTCTGAAAGTACGGAGTGGAAAACGTGTTATCGACGATCAATAGCAGCCCATGCGCACGGGCAATGGCGGCGGCGGCTTGCAAGTCAGTGATTTTCAACAGCGGGTTCGTCGGCGTTTCAATATAGATGGCTTTCGTATTCGGCCGGATGTGCGCCTCGATGTTGGCGACATCGCTCGTATCGACGAACGTCGCCTCAAGCCCGAACCGATTCAGCACGTTCGTCATGACGCGATACGTGCCGCCGTACACATCGTCAGTGAGCACTAGATGGTCGCCGCTTTGAAACAACATCATGACGGCCGTAATTGCCGCCATACCGGAAGCGAACGCAAAGCCGGCTTCGCCGCCCTCGAGATCAGCGATCAGCTTCTCAAGCGCCGCGCGCGTCGGGTTGCCGGTGCGCGAGTATTCAAACCCTTTATGCTTTCCAACTTCTTCTTGCTTATACGTACTCACTTGATAAATCGGGACCGACACCGCTCCAGTATGCGGATCCCCCGGAATGCCGCCATGAATGAGCATTGTTTTCCGCCTCATCGTTACCTCCCACCTTCATAAATGTGTTTGCTTAAATAGCGTTCGCTCCCGTCCGGAAAAATGACGACGATATTCGTCCCTGGCTTTGCCTTCTCTGCTTCCATCAAGGCGGCATGAAACGCGGCGCCGGACGAACTGCCGACCAAAAGCCCCTCCTGTCTCGCGAGTTCGCTGACGCGCCGGAACGCGTCATCGTCCGCGATCGTGTAGATGGCATCAAAATAATCCGGATCCATAAACGGCGGCAAAAACTCCATGCCGATCCCTTCCGTCCGATGCGGACCCGGCTTGCCGCCGCCTAAAATCGAGCCTTCCGGTTCCACGATGACCGTTTTAATGGCCGGGTTTTTTTCTTTTAAAAACGTCGCTGTCCCCATAAACGTGCCGCCGGAGCCGGCGCCGGCGACAAAAATGTCGATCTGTCCGTCCAAATCGTCCCACAGCTCCGGACCGAGCGTCTTGTAATACGTCCTTGGATTGGCCGGGTTTTGGAACTGCTGGGGGCAATAGGCGCCTGGAATCGTGCGGGCGAGCTCCTCCGCTTTGCGGATTGCTCCTTCCATTCCCTCTTCAGTCGGTGTATGAACGATTTGCGCCCCGAGCGCCTTCATCAGCTGTTGTTTTTCGATGCTGAATTTTTCCGGCACACAAAAAATGATGTTCACGTTTTTGCCGATCGCCGCCAGCGCCAGACCGATGCCGGTGTTGCCGGCCGTCGGCTCGATGATCGTGCCCCCCTCTTTCAGTTTTCCTGATGCAAACGCCTCGCGCAACAGCTCTTGTCCGAGCCGGTCTTTAATGCTTCCGCCAGGATTGAAGTATTCAAGCTTGGCGAACAGCCGAACGCCTTCCGGGAGGGGGAAGCGCGTAATTTCGACAACCGGCGTATGGCCGATCAACTCATGGATGCTTTTTGCTACGCGCATACAAGTCACTCCGTTTCTTCACGCTCAGTTTAGCAGCAAAACGGCGGTGTTCTGTTGTCTATATATATATAGATGCAATTTAAAGCTTTAACATTTTTCGTTTTTGCCGATCATTTCATCCGACTGTCGAGTGACCGAACAACACCGCTTAAAGACCCATTCATGGGTCTTTAAGCGAGTCGTTGTTCGGTCTTTCGTCACGCCTTAGCGTGACGGAGGCAAGCCATAGGCTTGCCTTCGACAGTCGAGAAAATAGACAAGCTGCTTTTTCGCTGCATCTTAATAGCGCTTCTGTTTCATAACGGAAAGCATCGACAAGACAAGTTCAGCCGAATGTTTCGCCGCCGTCTCCAAAAACTGTTCAAACGACACGTCCGACTCCTCACCAGCAATATCAGACAACGCCCGGATGATGACAAACGGCGTTCCAAATTGCACGCACACTTGGGCGATCGCCGCCGCTTCCATTTCGACGGCGCACAATTCCGGAAACTGACCGCGCACAAATTCGACTCGCTTTGGATCGTTCATAAACGAATCGCCGGTGGCGATCAAGCCGGTCACTGCCTGCAGGCCATCAAGCCGCGCCGCCGCCTGCTTGGCCGCCTCAACAAGCGCCTCATCCGCCCGGTAGCGCGCCGGCAGGCCAGGCACTTGCCCGTAAGCGTAGCCGAACGCGGTCACATCGACGTCATGATGGACGACTTCCTCGGAAATGACAAGATCTCCGACACGAAGCGAAGGCAAAAATCCGCCGGCCGAACCGGTATTGATCACGAAATCAGGGCGAAAGTGATCAAGCAGAAGCGTCGTTCCCATGGCGGCGTTCACTTTGCCGATCCCGGATTTCAACAACACCGCCTCCACGCCGTCAAGGCGCCCTTTGGAAAATTCGCACCCGGCGATGACCGTTTCCTCGCGCCCTTCCATGCGCGAACGTAAAATCGCCACTTCCTCTTCCATGGCTCCAATAATGGCTGCTTTCATCGTTCTCCCTCTTTCTATGTCGTTTGTTTCACCGCCTCCATCACCCAGACGAACGCGTTTTGCTGCGCAAAGGAGGCGGAAAAGCCATGCTTGGAAAACAGTGATGCCAATACGTCAAGCGTCGTATAATATTCGCGTTCCAAATCGTCGGCCAAATCGTGGAAGCCGCGCGCTCGGGCTTCCTCAATCGCCTGGCGGAACGCCTCTTTGTCGCGAAACGCCGTATCGGCAAACACTATTTTACCACCCGGATGGAGCAATTGACTATATTTGGCCAGCGCTTCGTCTTTTTCCGCATCCGTCAAATGATGAAACGCATACGTGCTGGCGATCGTGTCGATCGGCTCCGGCGGTGTCGGAAATTGCAAAAAATCGCCGTCCAGAATGACCGCTCGCCCGCTGAGCTTTTCCGCCGCTTTTTTCCTCATCGGCGCCGATGGCTCGATCCCGTACACCTGCTTGCCGCGCTCAAGCAGCTTTTTCGTCAAGTTGCCTGTGCCGACGCCAAACTCGAGCACGACTTGGCCGGCTTTGTCGGCGACCGTGCTTAAAATGCGGTCATAACCGGCAAACACGTCTCGATATTGCTCATCGTATCCTTCGACCGATCGGTCATACGATTCCGCCCATTGCTCAAACAGGTCAAGAAACTCTCTGCCCATATGGTCACACCCCAAAAAAGTTTATAATTCCTATAAATATAGTATGTTTTTTTCGTATTGCCTGCTCTTACTGTAGCATATGTTTTTCCCTTGTTCAACGATCATGTTCGTTCGTATTGTTCCCCCTTGTACTCCGGTGGATGAGGGCGGGAAAATTTGCTACACTGACAATGGAAAGGAGGAAGAACGATGCCGAACATTTCTCTTGATTTGATCGAGGACAAAATCGAATTTTTTGAAGCGGACGACTTGCGGACGCTCGAGAAAAAAATCAACGAACAAATTGAACATAACAAGGCGCTCTTGCTTTCCGTCCATCATGTATCCCATCAAATGCACGTCATGGAAAACGGAAAGCGGTGGTACAGCGCAGTCGTTCATTTCAAAGCGAAAAAATAACAGGCGCCCTTCGTTTTTGGGCGCCTGTGTATTTTTCCGCCGCTAATGAACCGCCATTGTTTCACTGATGCCGCCAAAGTTTCGAATATCTCCGCTTCCCCTCATCATGCCGCTTATGGCTTTTGCTTCAACTTTTGCACTTTCGTCGGCTTCCAGCCTTCGTTCGTCACCCATTCAATGTACACTTTGTAATGGGCGGTTTGATCTTTCGTCGAAATCGTCGCGACTGCTTTGTTCGGCCCGTTGTTGCCGATGAACCAAACGATCATCTCCTCCGGGGCGATGCCGGTCGCATAGCTGACGGCATCGAGCATTTCCTTCCAGTCGACCGAATCTTTCTTAAACACCGTTTCATGCGGCTCCGTTTGCGTCGTACCGATCGGCTGCCATGCCGGGTTGACGATTTCTTTTTCAACGTTGGACCCCGGCGGGCCCGGCGTTTCTGTCATGCCCGCTTCGCTCGTTTCATCGGTGGAAGCAGCATCTTCTTCCTCGGCGGGCGTTTCGGCTTCCGCCGGCGCCGCCGCTTCGCCTGTTTCCACTTCCACCCGCTTCGCATTGGCCGCTTCTGTTTTGGCTTCGCGATCAACCGCCTTCTCGCTCGGCTGATCGCCAAACAGCAAGTTCCCGCCGACAATCAAAATGAGCAGCACGACAACGGCAATGGCTCCATTGAGCCAACGGTTGATTCTCCGCCGCTTGGCGCGGGCGGCAAAGCGTGTCCCCATTTGCGCCACCGTCTCCTCTCCCTTCTTTGGATGATGTTCGTGCTGGAAACATGGATTCCCCTTACATTTGGTTCGTCACTTCACTTCATTTTTGGCGTGGTCATAAGCATAAAGCGCCTCGACTGCGGCGGCGAACACATCATTCGTCGAGGCCCGCCCGCTCGGGCAGTCGAGCTCAACGACAGCGAGGGCGTATTTCGGGCGGTCGGCTGGAAAATAGCCAGCAAACCATTTATTAATGAATTCAGCACCGCCGTCCATTTTTCCTGTCTCCGCCGTCCCGGATTTGCCGGCGACCGGATACGGCAGCGAACGGAAGCGGCGGCCGGTGCCATCCTCTTTGGTGACAACGCTGCGCAAAAGCCGCTGCAGCTCTTCGGCCGTCTGCGGCGCGATCGGCGCCATGTCTGAAGCCGGTTGAGGCGGAAACGAAAAGAGGGTCGCACCGTTTTTATACAGCACTTTGTCAACGGCCCGCACCTGAAGCGCTTCGCCGCCGCGGGCGATGGTCGCCATCATGTTGGCGACGCCAAGCGGCGAGACGCGTACATTTTTTTGCCCGATCGCCGTTTGCGCCACCGCAAGCGGCACCCTCTTGTCGCGCGGATCATGCCAAATCGTTCCCTTCTGCTCCTCCGGGAACTGACGGAAATGCTCTTCATGGTACACCGCCCCTTCCCAGCCGGCCGTCGGATACAGCCCAAGCTTTCTCGCATACGTTTCAAACGCATCGGGATCGTGCTCGATCAACTGCTTGCCGAGCGTGGCGAAAGCATTGTTGCAACTGACGGCAAAGCTGTCCGCTAAATCAAGCATGCCGTAATCATGCTCCTCATCGCGGGTTTTGCCGTCAATTTTTCGGCTGCAGTCAAACGTTGTCTCAAGCGAGGCGAGCCCCTCATCAAGCGCCGCGGCCGCAATGACTGTTTTAAAAATCGAGCCAGGGATTTGCGGCAACACTATTTGGTTTTCCGCCCCGCGGTTTTTGTACGGATCACGCGGGTCCATGTTTGGGCGGCTGACCATGGCGAGCACACTGTTTGTGTCAATATCCAGCAAAACGAGACCGCCTTTTTTCAACCCGTATCGGTCAACGATCTGCTCCATCTCTTGCTGCAAGTCACGGTCAAGCGTCGTTTGCACGGTGACGGGATAAAACGGGTTGCCCGTATCGCTGTATTTGACATCGAGCCCAAACAGCGGCCGCCCTTCGGCGTCAACGTGATAAAGCAGCTTCGTTTCGCCGTCGGCGAGCAAAAACTCATCAAACGCCTTCTCAAGTCCTTGAATGCCCACTTCGGTCTTTGGCGGCAGCGGCCGTTTTGGATAACGCTTCTTGATGAGCTCCTGATCTGGGCGGGTGAAGCCAAGCAAATGCGGAGCGTACACCACCTCAAGAGAGTATTGTTTATTGACAGCTAAGACGCCCGGAATGCGCAAATCGTTAATTTGCTTCATTTGCTGGGCGCTCAAGGCGAGCGGCTCTCCATCCTTCTCTAAGACGAACGGACCGTCCGCCTGCTCAAGCTGGCGGCGGATCTCTTCTTTAGAGACGCCGGTGATGCGGGCGACTTGTTCCATCGGCCATTTCATCGTCGTTAAAAACGGGAATAAGACAAGCGACGGCACGTATCGCTTCGTGAGCGGCGCGCCATTTCGGTCGACGAACGAGCCGCGCCCGTCGTCAATGATCAGTTCTTGTGTCCGCTGGGCGACGCTTTCGGCAATTAAATTATGATTGGCGAACGACTCGGCGTCAATCAGCTGGATCTGCGCCAATCGCCCGACAAGCAACAACAAGCCCAGTTGAATGAGGACGAGCATGGCAAGCGTTCGTTTTTTCCACATAAAGAAAACACCTCATCATCAGTGTTGACGAGGTGTTTCCGTTTGAAACGTCAAGCGGCGGCAATTTTCTTCGCTTCGCACACCGCCGCTTGTTCAGGTCGGCCGCCTCCTGCTTCTTATTTCACAGCCACGATTTTCACAAGCATTTCCCCGCCCGGCGTTTGCACCGTCACCTCATCGCCGACGCGGCGGCCGAGAAGAGATTTCGCAATCGGCGAGTCGTTGGAAATTTTCCCTTCAAACGGATCGGCTTCAGCGCTGCCGACGATCGTATACGTCTCTTCCTCGCCGTCTGGAAGTTCAATGAACGTGACCGACTTGCCGAGCGAGACGACGTCCGGGTTTTCTTTGTCTTCTTCAATGATGACGGCGTTGCGGATCATGTTTTCAAGCATTTGGATGCGCGATTCGACAAACGCCTGCTCATCTTTGGCAGCATCGTACTCCGAGTTTTCCGACAAATCCCCGAACCCGCGCGCAATCTTAATGCGCTCCACCACTTCTTTCCGCTTGACCGTTTTTAAGTACTCAAGCTCTTGTTCCAGTTTCTCTTTTCCCTCTTTCGTCATCGGATACTGCTTTTCGTTCGCCATTCATCTCACTCCTCTATATATTCTGCATTATGTAAAACGTACGAACAGCAAAAACGGCTGTTCGTACGCTTACTTGTTATATAATATATTGTTTTGTCTCTGTTATGTTATTACAAAACCGCTTTTTGTTCAAGAACTGTGCGAATTTTTGCCACCATTAAATCGATGGCGACGACGTTCTGTCCGCCTTCCGGAATGATCACATCCGCGTAGCGCTTCGTCGGTTCGACAAACTGGTTGTGCATCGGCCGGACGACGGACAAATATTGCTCGATGACCGAATCGAACGTGCGGCCGCGCTCTTTAATATCGCGGATGAGACGGCGGATGATGCGGATGTCCGGGTCGGTGTCGACATATACTTTAATGTCCATTAAATTGCGGAGTCGCTCATCCTCCAAGACAAGAATGCCCTCCACGATGATGACATCCTTTGGCTCCACGCGAATGACGTCGCTTGAGCGAGTGTGCAGCGTATAATCGTACACCGGCTTGTCAATCGGCTCATAGCGAAGCAGCTTATGAATATGCTCAATCAACAAATCGTTGTCAAACGCCAGCGGATGGTCATAGTTCGTCTTCAGCCGCTCTTCAAACGGAAGATGGCTTTGATCTTTATAGTAAAAGTCTTGCTCCAAAACAAGGATCGAGCGGTCGCCGAAATGGTCGTAAATCGCGCGGGCGACGCTCGTCTTCCCCGAGCCGGAGCCGCCGGCGACGCCGATGACAACGGGCTTCTTCCCCATCTTAATTCTCCTTTCTCATCATGTTGTACGGGAAGAGAGGGCGCTTGACCTTAAACTTCACGATTTGCAGCGGATGGCGCGCCGCATCAAGCTCGTTGCCGTCTTCGTCCCAAATTTTCTCAATCACTTGGGTGAAGTTTTCAATTTCCGGACCGAAAAATTCGACTTCATCGCCCGGGCGGAAATGGTTGCGCTGCTGGACGGTGGCGATGCCCGTCTCCGGGTCATAGCCAAGCACCAAACCGGCGAATTCATGCGTCGTTTTCCGGCTGTGCGTCCCGTACATATGGTTCGTATAATCCGGGAAGCCGTCAAAGAACGACGGCGCCGTCTCGCGGTTGGCGCATTTCTCCAGCTCCCGCACCCACTCTTCGCGGATCGTGAAATGGTCTGGGTCAGCGCAGTAGGCATCAATGACTTTCCGGTAGACACTGACAACCGTCGCCACGTAATGGATCGATTTCATCCGCCCTTCAATTTTCAAGCTATCCACACCCAATTCGATCATCACCGGAATGGCGCGGATTAAGTTCAAATCTTTCGCGCTCATCGCAAACGGAGCGTCCCCTTTTTCAAACAACGGAATTTCCCGGCCGTCCGAGAGCTGATACAAATCGTAATCCCAGCGGCACGACTGGCAGCATCCGCCGCGGTTTGAGTCGCGCGCCGTCATATGGTTGCTCAATACACAGCGGCCGGAGTAGGCGGAACACATCGCCCCATGGATGAACGCCTCGATTTCAATATCGACTTTCTCTTTGATCTGCCGGATTTCTTCTGCGCCCACTTCACGAGCGAGCACAACCCGCTCGAGCCCTTCCTCTTTCCAAAATTGGACCGCTTTCCAGTTGGTAAGCGATTGCTGCGTGCTTAAATGCACTTCAAGCTTCGGCGCCACCCGGCGCGCCGTTTCGATGATGAGCGGGTCGGCGACGATGATGCCGCAAACACCGGCATCTTCAAGCGCCCGCAAATAGTCATCAAGGCCAGGGATGTTTTCGTTATGGGCGTAAATATTGGCCGTTACGTATACTTTGGCTCCGTATCGATTGGCAAATTCGACCCCTTCGCGAATTTCCTCGATCGTAAAGTTGTCGGCGTTGGCGCGCAAGCTGTACTCTTGGCCTCCGATAAAGACGGCGTCTGCGCCGTAATGGACGGCGATTTTCAGTTTTTCCAAGTTGCCGGCCGGGGCGAGCAGCTCTGGCTTTTTCACAATGACGCGCTTGCCGTCAATGATTTCGGAGATGCGATCATTTTTTAAAAGCATGCTGCTTCCCTCCTTTTCTCAATAAATGGTCTCTTTGAAGAAAAATCCGGTGTCGATGCGGCGATGCGGCGGCTGAAGCGCTTCAACGGCCGCAAGCAGCTCCTCTTTTTCCCGTTCGTACCGCTCGCGGTCATCGGCGCATAAATCGATGGCGCGGCGGTACAGCTTCGTCACTTCGGTAATGTAGCGCGGCTCGTGCAAAATCCCGTCAATTTTAAAGCTGTCGATGCCGGCCTCGACCATGTCGCCGAGCTCATCGATCATGCAAACATCGTTCGGGCTCATAATATGCGTGCCGTTTTCGTCTTCAAAAATCGGATATTTGTTGTCGCGCTCTTTGTCGTAAAGAAACATCCCTTTTTCGTACTTCTTCCGTTCAACTTCCATCACTTTCCCTTGATATTCAAAATAGCTGCCGATCAGCGAGCGCTTCGATTGGTACATGCACATCGCGCCGTGCACTTGCACCTCGATTTCCACTTCGGCATGGGCTTTGATTTCCAAAATGGCGTCCATGTTCAACTCGCGGGCCAAGACGGCGCGCTTCGCCCCTTTCCGGCCCCAATAGTTGCACGCATACCAGTTCGTCGCTGTCGTCTCCGTGCTCCAGTGGAGCTTCATGTGCGGCGCCGTTTCTCGGACAGTCAAGAGCACCGCGGGATCGCCGAAGACGATGGCATCGGCGCCGACATCAGCCAAAAACGCGACGTAGTCGCCAAGCTCGTCCACTTTATCGTTATGGAAAATGGCGTTCATCGCCACATACACGTTCATGCCGCGCCGGTGGGCGGCTTTGACGGCGGCAGCGACATCATGGCGGGAAAATTCGCCGGCAAGCCGCAAACCGTAGCGCTGCTCGCCAATGATGACCGCGTCCGCTCCGGCTTCAGCCAGCTCGTCGATATGGGCAACGCTCGTCGGCGTCACGAGCAATTCGGGTTTTTTCACTGTTCTTCACCTCGTTTTTTCGATATGGCGAGCCCATCGCCGACCGGAATGATGACCGTATCATAACCGCTTCGACTCATGAGCCACTCATTGTAGCGGCGAATTTTTCGGGCGATGTTCCAAAGCCGTCGATTGTCCGCCGGCGCTTCGGCGGCGACGAGCCCCTTAAACAAGACGTTGTCGCTGATGATGAGGCCGCCTGCAGCCACAAACGGCTCATAGAGCGTAAAAAAGCGCTCATATTGCCCTTTGGCGGCATCAATAAACAGCACATCAAACGGCGCGGCGGCCGCCACACCGGCCTCGACCGCGAGCGCATCGCCCAACACCGCCTCGATTTGCCGCTTGGTGTTCGTCTTTTCGATGTAAAAACGGGCGCGCTCATACCGCTCCCGGTCTTTTTCGATCGTCACAATGCGCGCATCCGGCAGCGCCTTTGCCATCCGGATCGCCGAATAGCCGATCGCCGTGCCGATTTCCAAAATGCGGCGCGGCCTGATCAGCTTCAAGATGAATAACAGCACTTCGACGCTCACCGGATCCATGATCGGTATGCGGTGCCGATAGGCGTACTGCTCCATCTCCTCAATGTCCTCATCCGGCGCCGGACGCAGCTTTTGCAAGTACGAAACAATGTCATTGGAAAGCAAGAGGAATTCCTCCCTGCCGTCAGCAAACTGAAAAGCGCTCGCCAAAGTTGAACTATATAGATGCAACGAAGAAGTTTAATATATCCTTGACGGAAAAGCGGTTTGCCCATTTTCGACTGACGGAGGCAAGCCTGTGGCTTGCCTCCGTCACGCCTTGGCGTGACGGAAGACCGAACAACCGGCCTGCTTCACAGACCCATATATGGGTCTGGAAGCGGCGTTGTTCGGTCGCCCGACAGTCGATCAAATACTCGGGAAAAACTACAAATGGTAAAGCTTCAAATTGCATCTATATACAACCCGGCATTTGCGCTTTGTCGTCATGAAAAATAAGAGCCGCAAAGGACTCTTATCGTTGGTCTGTTCAACTATACTACCATAAAACAGCGGAAAAGCGAAGCCGTTTCACCCCACCGGCCATTACCTTCCGTTTTGACCTATTGTTTTCCAATATGCTTCGCCTTTTCCCGGTTATGCTCGGCCAACGTTTTCGTAAAAATGACCTCGCCGCCCGGTGTCGCCAAAAAGTATAAATAGTCGGTCGCCGCCGGTTCAAGCGCCGCTTCGATCGACATTACGCCGGCGTTGGCGATCGGCCCCGGCGGCAGCCCTTTATGAATGTACGTGTTGTACGGCGAATTGACCTGCAAATCTTTATACAACACACGCTCTTTATGTTCGCCAAGGGCGTACAAAACGGTCGGGTCGGTTTGAAGCGGCATGCCGCGGTGCAGCCGATTGTAAAACACGCTGGCGATTTTTTGGCGGTCAGCTTTTTCCGTCGCCTCTTCCTCAATGAGCGACGACATCGTCAACAGCTGATGCGGCGACATGTTCTTTTCTTTCATCGCTGCCTTATATGTGTCAAGCACAGCTGCCGTTTTCGCCACCATCGCCTCAATGATCTCTGAGAGCGGCGGCTTTTCGTCAGCAAACACATACGTCGCCGGGAACAAGTAGCCTTCCAGCGGATAGCGGATGCCTTTCCGAAAAATATCATCAGTCAACAAATCCGGGTGCATTTTCATCAGCCGTTCGATATACGCGCGATCGTTAAGCAATTTCATAATTTGTTCTTGTTTGTACCCTGTTTTCGCAGCAATGAGGTCAGCGATTTGCACCAATTGCGACCCTTCCGGAACGGTCAGCTTCAATCCGATTTTTAGCGATTTCCCCGTTTTTAACAGCTCAATGATGCGCGCCATTGGCATCGCCCGCGTCAACTCATACTCCCCAGCCTGGAAGCCGGATTCATTTTTCCAGCGGACATATAAGCGAAACACGGCCGCGCTTTTAATGAGCCGCTTTTGTTCGAGCTGCTCGGCAATCGTCGCCGCCGATGAACCGATCGGAATCGAGACATGGACCGGGGTGCGGTCATTCGGGTCGACGGGCTTAAGCGCTGAACGGATGTATAAGAAACTGCTGGCGCCGGCAATGACAAACGCCGCCAGCAGAACAGCACAGACAATCAAGACGATTTTCCGCACAAGCCGCGCCTCTGGCGCCCTAAAATCGTTCTGTTTCATCTTTGTCCTCCTTTCACCCGGCCATATTATACTACAAAGTTCCGCATTTTTCGCCCTTGACGGTCAAAAAATGCAAAGCCAGGGGAGGAAACGCGCCGGTCAATCGAAGCCCTTCGCAACATTTGTCGGACAAACAAGAAGATGTCTGAACCATTGCATGGAACACAACTTATCGTTTCTCAGCGCATAATACGGCAATAAGAAAAGGGGCCCCGATCCTTTTGGCCCCCCTCTGCTGTCCGTTATTCGTCGTCTTCCTCTTCCTGTTCAGCGCAAAACGTATTCCATACTTCTTCGATCATGTCCCACTCTTCTTCCGTCTCGATTGGGAGCAGTTCGCCTTCTTTGTTCTCATCCCCAGGGATGAAGGCGGAAACGTGCACTTCCGTCTCGCCGTTCTCATCTTCCGCCTCGACGCCGACCGGATAGTAAAACACATACGATTTGCCGAAATCATCCGATTCAAACGTAAACAAAATTTCGCACAGCTGCTCGTTGCCATGTTCGTCGACAACGGTAATATGACGGTCTCCGTGTTCCATGTTTTCTCCTCCAATTTATCGTTTACTGTCCAAATATGACTGCAAAATGACGGCCGCCGCCATTTTGTCGATCACTTTCCGCCGCTTTTTCCGGCTGACGTCGGCAGCGATCAACATCCGTTCGGCGGCCATCGTCGACAGCCGTTCATCCCAAAGCACAACGGGCAAAGAAAACTCCTCTCGCAATTTGGCGGCGAACCGCTCGCTTGCCTCAGCGCGCGGCCCGAGCGTGCCGTTCATGTTTTTCGGCCACCCGACGACAATCGTATCGACGCCGTACTCATCGATGATGGCGCGCAGCCGCTTTAAGCCGTAGTCGCCGCGCTCCGTATCAATGGCGATCGTCTCCAATCCTTGCGCTGTAAGGCCGAGTTCGTCGCTAACGGCAACGCCGAGCGTTTTCGTTCCCAAATCTAATCCTAGCGTCCGCATCAGGTTAATCCTTTCGTTGCCCCTGTAAATAGAATTTCACCAATTCCTCGATTAATTCGTCGCGTTCAATTTTGCGGATGAGCGCACGCGCATCTTTATGGCGCGGAATGTAAGCTGGGTCGCCGGACAACAAGTAGCCGACAATTTGGTTGATCGGATTGTAGCCTTTTTCCTGCAAGGCGCCATACACCGTCAACAACACTTCGCGAACGTTCGTCTCGGCCGGCTCCTCGGAAAAATGAAACTGCATCGTTTGGTCAAACGAGCTCACCGTTTCCACCTCGCTCCTTATTCAGGCACCCCGTCCTTTTACATCCATTGTACACGATCCGCGCCAATTAGGAAACGGATTTCACCCATGTTTCGACATAACCGAGCGCTTCGCCGACCTTGCTTGGGTCCTTGCCGCCAGCTTGCGCCAAATCCGGGCGCCCGCCGCCGCCCCCACCGCAACGCGACGCTACTTCTTTCACCAGCTTGCCGGCATGGAATCCTTTTTTCACCAAATCGTCCGTTACTGCGGCAATCAGTTGCACTTTTCCGCCCTGGACGGACGCCAACACGATGACCGCCGTGCCGAGCTTTTGTTTCAAATCATCAGCCATGGCCCGCAGTTGATTCATGTCATTGGCCTGCACTTTTGCCGCCAACACCGGCACGCCGTTTACATCTTTCACTTGACGGGTGAGGTGCTCAGCTTCCATATGGGCGAGGCGGGCAGCAAGCGATTCATTTTCGCGCTCGAGCTCTTTCAGCTCGGCAAACAGTCCGTCAAGACGCGCATTCAATTCTTTCGGGCTTGTTTTCAGTTTTTGCGCCGCCTCTTGCAAAATAGCAAGCTGTTCGCTCATAAAGCGGTATGCCGCTTCCCCGGTCACCGCTTCAATCCGGCGCGTGCCGGCGCCGATGCCGGACTCGGAGACGATTTTAAACAACCCGATGGCTGATGTGTTGGGCACATGGCAGCCGCCGCACAGCTCGAGGCTGTAGTCGCCGACTTTGACGACGCGGACGATGTCGCCGTATTTTTCGCCAAACAGCGCCATCGCGCCCATCGCTTTCGCTTCCTCGAGCGGTTTATAAAAAATGTCAACCGGGAGGCTTTTCCAAATTTGTTCGTTGACGATGGCTTCGATGCGCTCGAGCTCCTCTGGCTTCACTTGCCCAAAATGGGTGAAGTCAAAACGAAGCCGGTCCGGGGCGACAAGCGACCCCGCTTGGTTGACATGGCGGCCGAGCACGTCTTTTAGCGCTTGATGGAGCAAATGGGTCGCCGTATGGTTTTTTACGATGCGCATCCGCTTTGCTTCATCGACGCGCGCCGTATAGCGGGATCCTTTTTTCACCGTTCCGCGTTCGACGATGATCGCATGAAGATGTTGGCCGTTCGGCGCTTTTTGCACATCTTTGACGACCGCTGTTCCTGTTTCGCTTTCAAACACGCCTTGGTCAGCGATTTGTCCGCCGCTTTCGGCGTAAAATGGCGTCACATCGACGATGATTTGCGCCTCTTCGCCGGCTTTCACTTCCTCGACAAGCCGCCCGTCTTTGACGATGGCGATGACCGTCGATGCAGCAACAAGCTCATCGTAGCCGACAAACCGGCTTTCATCTTTAATGTCACCGAGCACTCCGCCTTGGACTTGCATCGAATCGACATCTTGCCGGGCCGCGCGCGCCCGTTCGCGTTGCCGCTCCATCTCGCGCTCAAATCCGGCATGGTCGACCGTCATGCCCGCTTCAGCGGCGTACTCTTCCGTCAGCTCGATCGGAAAGCCGTACGTATCATACAGGCGGAACGCTTCCTCGCCCGGAATGACGTCGCTTCCTTGCTCTTTCGCCTTTTCGATCACCTCCGCCAATATGGCGAGCCCTTCATGGAGCGTTTCATGGAACCGTTCTTCTTCCGTCCGGATGACGCGGGCGATGAAATCGGCTTTTTCTTTCACCTCCGGATAGTAGTCGTGCATAATCTCGCCGACGACCGGGACGAGTTCGTACATAAACGGACGGTCAATGCCGATATGTTTCGCATAGCGCACCGCGCGGCGGAGCAGGCGGCGCAGCACATAACCGCGGCCCTCATTTGACGGCAGCGCCCCGTCGCCGATCGCGAACGTCACGGCTCGAATATGGTCGGCGATCACCTTAAAGGCGACGTCTTTGTCCGGATCTTCGCCATACCGCTCGCCGGCGATCTGCTCGGTCGCGCGGATGATCGGCAGGAACAAGTCGGTTTCAAAGTTCGTCGGCACGTCTTGCAAAATCGAGCACATCCGCTCCAAGCCCATGCCGGTGTCGATGTTTTTCTTCGGCAGCGGCGTGTACGTGCCGTCCGGGTTATGGTTAAACTGCGAAAAGACAAGGTTCCATACTTCTAAATAGCGGTCATTTTCCCCGCCTGGGTACAGCTCCGGATCGTTCGGGTCGTTGCCGAACGCTTCGCCGCGGTCGTAAAAGATTTCCGTGTTCGGACCGCTCGGGCCTTCGCCGATGTCCCAGAAGTTGCCTTCAAGGCGAATGATCCGCTCTTCCGGCAAGCCGATTTCGTTGCGCCAAATGTTGTACGCTTCCTCGTCTTCCGGATGGACGGTGACGGACAACCGTTCCGGATCAAAACCGATCCATTTGTCGCTCGTCAAAAACTCCCATGCCCAATGGATCGCTTCCCGCTTGAAGTAATCGCCGATCGAAAAGTTGCCGAGCATTTCAAAAAACGTATGGTGGCGCGCCGTTTTCCCGACGTTTTCGATGTCGTTGGTGCGGATCGATTTTTGCGCGTTGCAAATGCGCGGGTTTTCCGGAACGATGCGCCCGTCAAAGTATTTTTTCAACGTCGCGACGCCGCTGTTGATCCACAACAGCGACGGGTCGTCGACCGGAATGAGCGATGCGCTCGGCTCAACCGCATGGCCTTTTTCTTGGAAAAACTCTAAAAACATGCGCCGCACTTGGGCGGATGTCAGCTTTTTCATGATGATCCTCCCCTTTCGCCTTTTATATAAAAAAACTCCCATCCCCTGCAGGGACGAGAGTTATGCTCGCGGTACCACCCTGTTTATGGGCAAAAAACGCCCATCACCTCTTTGGCCGTAACGCAGCCTTGCGTCAGGTTTTGCCTGCGCTCCGGATTAGCCTTCTGTTGCCCTTCATCTGGAATTTCTTTCAGCCGCGGAAATTCCTCTCTGTGCGCGAGCTCGCGCGTTAAGATGGACTGCAACATACTCGATCCGTCATCGCGTTATGTATTCGCTTTTTTCATTGAAAGATTATAGACAAGCAGAGAGCATTTGTCAATGCGAAGCATAATGCTCTTTCCAATGGGCGATGGCCACTTTCAGCACCGCCGCCGTCGGAACGGCGAGAATGAGGCCGAGCACGCCGGCGAGCTCGCCGCCGGCAAAGAGGGCGAGCATAATGACAAGCGGATGCATATGCACGCTTTTGCCGACGATCAACGGCGACAAGATGTTCCCTTCTAAAAACTGCAAGGTAAAAATGATGACAAGCACGATCACGACCATTTTCAGCGAGACGGTGGCAGCCAAAATGACCGCTGGAACGGCGCCGATCAGCGGGCCAAAATACGGGATGATGTTCGTCACGCCAATGACAAAGCCGAGCAACAGCGGATAATCCATGCCGGCAAGCCACAAGCCGAGCGCCGCTGCCAGACCGATCGCCGCACAGACGAACAGCTGGCCGCGAATGTAGCCGCCGAGCGATTCATCGACATCCTTCAAAAACGTCATCCCCGGCCCACGCCACCGCTTCGGTGTCATGTACCAAATCGCTTTTTTCAACACATCGATGTCTTTTAACATATAGAAGACGATAAACGGAATGATCAACAGCGTCGCCGCCGAACCGATGAACGATTTGGCGGCGTTGATCGCCATCGCGACGGCGGCCGCCGCTGCCTGCTCGATCTCGGCAAACATCGCTTCGATGCGCGTGTGCACCTCAAGCGGCCAATTCGACGTCTCGTCGTGGATGTGGCGCACCCATTGGCGGTATGTATTCATCAAAGACGGCAGCTGTTCATCCAGTTCACGCAACTGGGCGATGAATAGCGGCACGCCGCGGTACAAGCCGTAGCCGACCAAACCGAAAAACAACAAATAAATCAACAAAATGGCAAGGGCGCGCGGCATTCCTTTGCGATGGATGGATTCCACAAGCGGGTAGAGCAAATACGTAATAAACGACGCCAGCAAAAACGGCGTCAACACCGTTGCGATAAAATCAATGACCGGCCGCCAAACGTCTTTCATCCGAACGATCAAATAGATGATTGCCGTCATGAGCAGCCATTTTCCGATGCGAAAGAACGACAGCCATTGTTGCTCGCCCATCGCCACACCTCCTACCGTTTAGTGTAGGAGATGCGGCGGGAAATATGCCTTCACCGCTTTTAGCACTATTTGACAGCCACAAGGCGACGCCCCCGCGCAAAGGCGAGGGCGAGCGCCGTCAGCGGATCGCTTGCATCAAGCGGCGGCGCATCCTCCGCATCGTGCGACCGTTCATCCAATCGTTTCGTTGGGCGAGCTGATAAGCGGCGACGCCTAATCCGACTGCTAACAGCGACGTCATCATCCGGTTCATGCGTGTCCCCCCTAAAATTGGATCGTGCGTTCGTGGTCGTCAAACAAGTCGTCAAGAGAACTCAACGTTCCGTCTTCTTCCACTTGATGGGCGTGGATCATCCCTTTCGAGACGGACAGCTCAATAAAGCAATCCCAGCAGTAGTACTGGTTGACGCCGATTTTCCCTAAATTTTTTCGTTTGCAATTCGGGCAAATGAGCATGGACAGCCACTCTCCTTACATCGTTGTTTCCACGGTGACCACGCCTTCTCTGGCGGTGAACGGAGCGAGCTCCATTCGTTTCTTTCCTTCGGTCAAATCGGAAAAAAATCCCTCGCTGATCTCGTATCCGTCAATTTTGCCCAATTGCCCGTCAAAATATACGTCATCCAACAGTCCGATCGTTGTTCCGTCCGCGGCGACAACCATGCTGCCGGCGAGGCCGCGTTCGCCGTAAAGAGAGTGGCCGCTGTCAGGAGAAGGAAACGGCTGGAAGCTATCGGCATCACAGATGATGACTCGGTCGTTTTCGAACGACTGCACGGCTGAAAGCGGCAAATAGCGGCGGCGGCCGAACAAACCGCCCTGTTCCGCGACAAGCCCTTTGACCGCGCCGTGGCTGGTAAACCAAATGTCAGCGATCGTTCCGACCATTTTTCCCGTCGTTTGTTCATAAATGGGAAGGCCCTTGATGTCGGAAAACGTCCGCATCGTTCTCCCACCTTTCCAGCCACCTTTAGCTTGGCTCATCGCCCATAAAGTCATACGGCGTAACGTTTTCCATCCCCATGTTCGCCTCTTCAAACGGCAGTTCGACCTCGACAAACGGCGCCGCCGCCCCCGCCAGCTTCTCAGCGAGCGCCGTCTGGCGCGCTCCGTCGCTTTGTTTTGCGACGCCGAATCGAAACGCTTCCTCTTCCCCGCATAAAACGAGAAACTGCTTGCTTCTTGTCACCGCAGTATACAACAAATTCCGTTTCAACATCCGGTAATAGCTTTTGACGACGGGCAAAATGACGATTGGAAACTCGCTTCCTTGCGCCTTATGAACCGAACAGCAGTACGCATGGGTGATTTGTCCTAAATCTTGCCGTGTGTACGTCACTTCAATGCCATCAAACGAGACGACGAGCAAGTCTTGCTTTTCGATATTTTCTTTGGCGTAAAAAATGGCAACGATTTCGCCGATGTCGCCGTTAAACACATTGTCTTCCGGTTGATTGACGAGCTGCAGCACCTTATCGCCGACGCGGTAGACGACCTCACCGACCGACAGCTCCCGCTTCCCCTCAGCCGGCGGGTTGAACAGCTCTTGAAGCGCTTTGTTCAATTGGTCAATGCCCGCTGGACCACGGTACATCGGGGCGAGCACTTGAATATCTTTGACGGAAAACCCTTTTTTGCGCGCGTTGTCCGCGATTTGCCGCACGACATCGACGACCTGGCCCGCACGGCAGCGGATGAATGAACGGTCTGCCTTCGGAGCGGTCAAATCGTCCGGCACGACGCCGCGCTTCATCTCATGAGCAAGCTCGATGATCGATGATCCTTCCGCCTGGCGATACACCTCGGTCAACCGAGCGAACGGAATGACGCCTGAAGAGAGCAAGTCTTTCAGCACTTGCCCTGGCCCGACGGATGGCAATTGATCCTCATCGCCGACAAAAATGACTTGCATGCCGTTTGGCACGGCTTTTAACAGCTGGTTGGCGAGCCACGTGTCGACCATCGACATCTCATCGATGACAAGCAGCTTGCCGGAAATCGGTTCGTTCTCGTCGCGGCTGAACCCTTCCGCCCCATTCCAGCCGAGCAAGCGGTGGATCGTCGCCGCCGGCAGCCCGGTCGCCTCGCTCATCCGCTTCGCCGCTCGGCCGGTCGGTGCGGCCAGCAGCACCGGAAACGGCTCGCCTTGTTTGTAGTCAGCCGGGTCAAGAGACAGGCCGTTTAGGGCGGCAAACAGCTCGACGATGCCTTTGATGACCGTCGTTTTCCCCGTTCCCGGACCGCCGGTCAAAATAAACAGCGGCGAAGAAAGCGCTTGTTGGATCGCTTCCCTTTGCTGGGGGGCATATTGCATGCCAAGCCGTTCCTCAAGCGCCCCAAGCGCCAGCAAAAACTCCGACTCGGCAAACGCCGACGGCGGCGTCTGCCCGAGCAGCCGCTTAATGTTGGAGACGATCCCTTTCTCGGCGAAGTAAAGGGAAGGGAGATAATAACGCCCTTGCTCGGCGATCAGCTTCCCTTCTTCGCTTAACATCAGAAGCGTTTGGCTGATCGCTCGTCCATCCACCGCACCGCTCAGCCTTCCGTCAAGCAGCTCCCCGATGCGCTCCATCAGCTCTTCCTCGCGCAAATAAACGTGCCCTTCCTGCAAGCACGCCTGTTCAAGAACAAACAACGAGGCGGCGCGCAGCCGGGCCGGATGGCTGCCGGAAATGCCGAGCTGGCGCCCGATTTCATCAGCGCGGCCAAAGCCGATCCCTTCGATATCCTCAACGAGCTGGTACGGGTTCTCGTGGATGATGTCAACCGCTTCTTCGCCATACGCTTGGTAAATTTTCATGGCCAGCTGCGGGCCAAAACCGAGCTGGGCGAGGGCGATCATCGTTTGCTCAAGCCCTTCGTGGGCGCGAAGCGCATCGTACAGCTGCTTCGCCTTTTTTTTCGTCAGCTTCGGCACACGCTCTAGCGCCCTGGGGTCGCGCAAAATCGCGGCGATCGCGTTTTCGCCGAGCGTCTCGACAATCGCCGCAGCCGTTTTTTTGCCGATTCCTTTAAACAAACCGCTCGATAAATAATGAATGACTCCTTCTTTCGTGTTCGGAAGCTGTTTGCGGAACTGACTAGCCGCATATTGGCGGCCAAAACGCGGATGTTGGCGGAATTGTCCGTAAAAGATGTAGACGTCCCCTTCGTTTAAACGCGGAAAATAGCCGGTGACGACGACTTCCTCCTCAACGGGCGCTTCGTTCGTTTCCTCAACGCGCACGCGGACGACCGTGTACAATGTTTCCTCATTATGAAAAATGACCGCCAAGCACACTCCTTTAATGAACGTGCGTCCGTCAAGGGCGAGGATTTGTTGCTCTTGCAACAGCCATCCCCCTGCCTTTTTACGGCGCAAGCCGCTTTTCCATCAGTTTCTTTCCGTATCCGGCAAGCACGTGATCGGGCTTGGCTTCCAAGGCAGCGGCAAACATATTGCGGGCGGCATCGAGCTCATCTTTGTACGCATAAATGACGCCTAAATTGTAGTACGCATCAGCGTGGCGCGGATCGAGTTCCAACGTTTTTTCGAAATAACGCTTCGCCTCATCGACATAATCGAGCGTGGCGAGGCAAAGGCCAAGCTGAAACAGCGCTTCGGCATCCGTCTCGTTCAGCTCAGCCGCGCGCTGCAAATACGGCAGCGCCAGCCGCGGCATCTCGAGCCGCCATAAGGACATGCCGAGCATAAAATGCGTATCGGCATCGTCAAGACCAAGCCCTAGCGCGCGCTCAAACATATCTTTCGCTTTCGCGAACTGCTCACGCTTATAATGCACTGTACCCATGCCGTAATACGCGGCCGCCGCCTTCTTGTCAATTTTCAACGCCTGTCGGAAACAGTCAAGCGCCTTCTCTTCTTCACCGGCAGCAACGAGAACCGTGCCAATGTTAATGTACCCGGCTGGATCGTCCGGATGCTGTTCGACCGCAGCGGAAAAACAGCGGATGGCTTCCTCATACTTCCCCTCGCGCATATACGCCAAGCCTTGTTCGTTGAAATTGGCCACCGCCCATCCCCTCCCTGATTCAACGTGATTTTCAAGCAACGGCCTCCAGCCTAATAGCCTGATTGAAGATCGTGCGCACCGGCACATCCGTCAACCAACATACCAAAGCTTTTCGCCGTTGCGGAACACCTCATCGATCGTACCGCCGCCGAGGCATTCCTCGCCGTTGTAAAAAACAACCGCCTGCCCCGGCGTCACCGCCCGCGCCGGCGCATCAAACACGACTTCCGCCCCGCCGTCCGCAAGCGGGTGGACCGTCACGCCGACATCAGGCTGACGATAGCGAAATTTCGCCGTGCAACGGAACGGCGCTTCCGGCTTGCGGTCAGACACCCAGTTGACATCGACCGCCTTTAGCGAGGTGGAATACAAATATTCGTTTTCAAACCCTTGGGCGACATACAGCACATTTTCGCGCACATCTTTGCCGACGACAAACCACGGTTCGCCGCTGCCGCCGATGCCAAGGCCGTGGCGCTGGCCGATCGTGTAATACATGACGCCGTCATGCCGCCCTTTCACTTCGCCATCGAGCGTTTTCATCACTCCCGGCTGAGCCGGCAAATAATGGCTCAAAAATTCTTTGAAATCGCGTTCGCCGATAAAGCAAATGCCCGTGCTGTCTTTTTTTCCAGCGGTGGCGAGCCCAGCCTCTTTGGCGATCCGGCGCACGTCCGCTTTCTGCAAATGGCCGATCGGAAACATCACTTTCGACAGCTGAGCTTGGCCGAGCTGGTTTAAAAAGTACGTTTGGTCTTTGTTCGGGTCGGCTCCACGCAGCATTTTATATTCGCCATCGCGAAACTCGACGCGGGCGTAATGGCCGGTTGCGATGTAATCGGCGCCGATCGACATGGCGTGCTCTAAAAACGCCTTGAACTTAATTTCCTTATTGCACATCACGTCCGGGTTCGGCGTGCGCCCGGCTTTGTATTCATTCAAAAAGTACGTAAACACTTTGTCCCAATACTGTTTTTCAAAATTGACCGCATAATACGGGATGCCGATTTGATTGCAAACGCGCACGACGTCTTCGTAGTCCTCAGTCGCCGTGCAAACGCCGTTTTCATCGGTGTCATCCCAGTTTTTCATAAAAATGCCGATCACATCATATCCTTGTTCTTTCAATAGCAGCGCAGCGACCGACGAGTCGACCCCGCCGGACATGCCGACGACGACGCGCGTTCCGTGCGGCGCTTTGTTCATGCTGTTTCCCCCCTTTAGCGGTTTGTGAGCCGCTTTATGATCTTCACTGTTTCCTCGGCCGCCCGCTCAATTTGTTCCATCGTATTGCCGAGCCCGAAGCTGAAGCGCACAGACGAACGGATGCGCTCCGACTCTTTTCCGCACATCGCGACAAGCACGTGCGACGGGTCGATTGACCCGGCGGTGCATGCTGACCCGCTCGAGGCGGCAATGCCGGCTAAATCCAAGTTCACGAGCAGCGATTCGACATTCGTTCCCGGGAAGGCGACATTCAAAATATGCGGCAGGCCATCCGGGCGGCCGTTGACCGCATAGTCGATCCCTGAGGAGCGGAAAATCGCAAGCATCGCCTCGCGCCACGCCGCATATTGCCGACGTTTCTCTTCCCTTGTTCGCTCAGCGATTTCCGCCGCCTGCGCCAAGCCGATGATGCCGGGGACGTTTTCCGTGCCGGCGCGCCGCTTCCGCTCCTGTTCGCCGCCGAAAAGGAGCGGAGTGATGCGGACCGTTTCCCGGACATACAAAGCCCCGCTTCCTTTCGGGCCGTTGATTTTATGAGCGGAAATCGACAGCAAATCGATCCCGTATTCATTCACATCGATCGGAAGAAGCCCGTACGCCTGGACGGCGTCCGTATGGAAATAAGCCGGATGATCGCGAAGCAGCGCCCCGATTTCGCGAATCGGCTGGATCGTGCCGACTTCGTTGTTGGCAAACATGACCGACACCAAAACGGTCTCATCGCGCAGCGCGGCCTTGACATCCTCGACCGATACCGTCCCTTGTTCGTCAACGGGCAAATACGTGACCTCAAACCCTTGCGTCTCTAAATATTCACAAGCGCGCAGCACCGCATGATGCTCGATGGCGGTTGTAATGATATGATTGCCGCGGCCGCGGTTCGCTATGGCCGTTCCGATGACCGCAAAGTTATCCGCTTCCGTGCCGCCGCTTGTAAACACAATCTCCGTCTCTTTCGCCCCAATCGAGCGGGCGACAACAGCCCTCGCTTCATCGACCGCGCGGCGGCTCTGCCGTCCAAAATGATGGATGCTTGACGGGTTGCCGAACTGTTCCGTCATCCACTGGACCATACCGGCAGCTACGTCTGGATGGACCGGGGAAGTTGCCGCATGGTCCAAATAAATCCGTTCCAACGGTCATTCTCCTTTCCTTTCTGTTGCTTAAATATAAAACATATATGCCCCTTCATCCCCGTCGCTATACTTCGCCAAATCTTCGAGCGTTGTGCTGTCGAGCACTTCCTCGACCGCATCGCGGATGCGAATCCATAGCTCGCGCTTCGCCGGCTCTTCCTCCTCGAGCTCCTCGACCGGGGTCAGCGGCCCCTCCAACACGCGCAAAATGTCGCCGGCGGTGATTTTCGCCGGATGCTCAGCGAGCACATAGCCGCCATACGCTCCACGAATGCTTTTGACGAGCCCGGCGTTGCGCAACGGCGTGACGAGCTGCTCTAAATAATGTTCAGATAAATTGTTCGCCTTGGCGATCGAACGAAGCGAGATCGGACGATCGCCATATTTTTTGGCCAATTCAATCATAATCGTCAAGCCATATCGGCCTTTCGTCGAAATCTTCATTCATATCCCTCCTAACCGCTTAACCCTTGCGTCCGAGTGCCGGCGGCCGGTCCAAGCAGGCGGCTTGCGACCTTTTGGCATTGCGGCAGCGCCAAGCCGGCATCGAACCGATCGTCACACAAAAAAGGAACGTGCCAAACGACACCGGGCCGCCGAGCAACCAGCCGGCCAACAGCACGAACGCTTCGATCCCGATGCGAATGTACGCCACGTTCCATCCGGTCAGCTCGGTCAAAGCGAGCATGAAACGCCTGTGTTATTATATCATAAAAATCCCTTTCCCTTCACGGCTGAACCTTGACCTCTTGTTTCAACTGCTCAAGCCGCCGGTACACCTTGGCGTAATGTTTTTCCTCGCCATGCTCTTTCGGTTCATAATAGCGGACGCCTTCCAGAGCGGAGGGCAAATACGCTTGCGCCACCCAGCCGTTCGGATAATCGTGCGGATACAAGTAGCCTTGTCCACGCCCGAGTGCAGCCGCCCCTTTGTAATGAGCGTCTTTTAAATGATCCGGAATATCGCCAAGCTTGCCGGAACGGACATCGGCAATGGCAGCGTCCAGCGCCTTGTAAGCACTGTTGGATTTCGGGCTTAAACAGAGTTCAATCGTCACAACCGCGAGCGGAATGCGCGCTTCCGGCAGTCCGAGGCGTTCCGCCGCTTCGACCGCTGCCTGTACTTTCACTCCCATCATCGGATTGGCAAGTCCGATGTCCTCATAAGCCATCACAAGCAATCTCCGGCAAACGGACGCCAAGTCTCCGCCTTCAAGCAGACGGGCCAAATAATGAAGCGCGGCATCGGCATCGCTGCCGCGCACGCTTTTTTGAAACGCGGACAACAACGAATAATAATGATCGCCATATTTGTCATGGGTAAAACCGCGGTTTGCGGTGCATGAAGCCACGATATCCTCATCAATATACAAGCGGCCGTGGCGCTCATCGGCAGCCGCAACCGCCGCCTCCAGAAGCGAAAGCGCGACGCGCGCATCCCCACCGGCTGCCTCGGCGATGCGCCATAACAACGACTCGTCAATGACAACCGGCGGCTCGCCGACCCCTCGTTCCGGATCAGCGAGCGCCCGCTTCAGAATGATCATGAGGTCATCCGGCTTGAGCGGTTTCAGTTGTTGGATTTGCCCGCAGCGGCTGCGAATGGCGGGATTGACCTCGTGAAACGGGTTTTCCGTTGTGGCGCCAATCAAGGTCACGAGCCCGGATTCGAGATGCGGCAACAAAACGTCTTGCTGCGCTTTATTCAGCCGATGGATTTCGTCGATAAACAACACGACGTTCCCTGACCAGCGCGCCGCTTCGACTGCCTCTTCGATTTCCTTTTTGCCGGCGGCCGTCGCATTGATAGCGACCCATTCGCGCCCGGCGGTGCGGGCAATGGCGTAAGCGAGCGACGTCTTCCCTGTCCCCGGCTCTCCGTAAAGCAAAAGCGATGGAACATGACCTTTTTTGACCATTTTATAAAGCGGCGTACTAGGGCCAATGATGTGCTGTTGCCCAACGATCTCATCGATCGTCCGCGGCCGCATCCGCCAAGCAAGCGGCTCCGTCGTTTTGGGCATGCCGACCCCCTCCTTGAGATTGATGACGCTATGTTCACAGACATCCTCCGATGCCGCCTATTCATTTTCGGCGAATGGGGCGTCTCCCCGTGGGAAGATCGGTGGTTTTAATAAAAATAGCGTTCAATGGCCTCCTTCAACTCATTGTACAGCGGAAGCGAGTATTTCGCCAAATAGAGCAGAAGCGCCTCCACCATAAACCGCCTAGCTGTCTCCCCTTTCTCGAGTTCTTCCTTCAATAAGCGCAGCGAGCGAAGAATATCGTCTTCAACCGGACGCAGCGCCGCCATGCGCTCTAAACAGCTGATGGCCCGTTCTTTCCATTGACTCCGCTCTTGGGTCGCCGCAGCAATGTAATCCGCCATCACCGTTTCATCGAGCAATCCCGTCTTGCCGTCAAGCAGGCTGGCAACGATGGCATCAAGCCGATCGAGCAAGAAGGGGGCAAGCTTCTCAGGAAGCAGCGGCTTTCGGTCTACCGCCAAGTAAATCAGATATTCTTTCAGCATTCCGTTGAGCATCGTCGCGCAATCAAACGAAACTGGACGCACTTGTTCGCCGTATATGTCTTCAATCGCCCGGCGATACCAGTGGAGCGTATGGGCGCGGATGCGAAACACCAGATGCTGCACCTCATGGCTCACCTTCACAGCTTGTTCGCCCAACTGCATTTGCACCAGCTCTTTATGTTCGTCAAACAGCTGGATTTGTACAGTCAACTGACGGCAAAACCGCTCGCGCGCGGTTAAGGCGGGATCAGCCTCGATTTGTTTAAGCTGGCGAAACAAGACTTCATAATGGTAGCGGAAAATCGATACAGCCAACTCTTCTTTTGATTTGAAATAATTGTAAATCGAACCTTTGGCTACTCCGCTCCGCTCGGCTATTTCCTGCATGGAGGTAGCGTGATAGCCTTTTTCGGCGAATAATTTCATCGCCGTTTCAATGATGTCCTCTTTCCGTCCCAATGTTTTCTCCTTCCTTACTCCTTCTTCATGTCCATTATAGTCGATCTTGCCATGAAAAAAAATGCCGGACGGCCCGTTATCCGGCCATCCAGCCCTGTCATTTTGCCATCGGTTCGCGTTTTGCCGTCCGGAAGAAAAACGCCTCATACATCGCAGGAATGAACACAAGCGTCAATAACGTCGACGACGTCAGGCCGCCGATGACCGTGATGGCCAGCCCTTTCGAAATCAACGTGCCGGCCTCATTCGTCAGCGCAAGCGGAATGAGCGCTGTCACAGTCGCAAAGGCTGTCATTAAAATCGGCCGCAGCCGTGTTTTGCCGGCTTCAATGATGGCGCTTCGCACCGTCATCCGTTTTTGTTCGCGGTTTTGTCCGATTCGATCCACCAGCACGATCGCATTGGTCGTCACGATGCCAATGAGCATCAACAAGCCGATCATGACGCTGATGGAAAGCGGCTCATCGGCCACATACAAAGCAAACAGCGAACCGATGGGAACAAACAAAAGGGAAGATAAAATGATCAGCGGCACCCGCACTTTGCCAAATGTAATCAGCATCGTCAAATACACAAGCCCGATGGCCGCCGCCATGGCCACACCGAGCTCGCGGAACGTCTGCACCGTCTCATCGCTTCCGCCGCCCGTTTTCACTGTGACATCGGATGGGATCTTCAAATCATTTACATGTTTCGAAATATCATTCGTTACTTTCTGAATGTTGTCGCCGACAATCTGGGCGGATACGCGGGCAAACACTTTTCCGTCCAGCTTTTGAATGGACGTATACACGTCCGCCTCTTTCACTTCGGCGACAGCTGAAAGTGGAATCACTCCGTTTCTCGTCACGATCGGAAGCTCTTTCAACTCATCGATCGATCCCAACGTTTCATCATACGAAAGTTCGACTTGCTCATCCTTGCCGCCGAGTTTCAGCGTCCCCACATCGACCGGTTTGGTCGCATCGGCCACCGCCCCCAGCAATTGCATGCCCGAAACGCCATAAGCGGCCGCCTTTTCCGGATCAATGGCGACAATCACTTGTTTTTGCTTTTCCGTCAAGTTATTCGTCACATCTTTGACATCATCGCGTTGTTTTAAATACGTCTCGACCTGTTTGGCTGCTGTTTGGAGCGCCTCCAAATCATTGGAGTATAAGTCAATATTCACGTTATTATTCGTTGGCGGCCCTCCGCTCGACATCTCTTGCACGCCCACTTTTGCCCCGGGCGCGAGCTGATTCGCGATGCGGCGCATTTCTTTTTCGAAAACGGCCACGGTTTTCGCGGTGTCAGCGCTGTCCTTTAATAGAATATAATAGCTGGCTTGATTGGGCCGCTTCAATCCTGTGCGGAAATCGCGGCTTCCCACCGCGGCGGTGACGCTCTCGACATCGCTTCGTTTTAAAAACATCTTTTCCATCTCCAACGACACATCATTCGTTTTGGCCACCGATGTGGAAGCCGGCAGTTCAATGCTCGCCACCAGCGTTTTCTGCTCTTCGTTCGGCAAAAACGTAAATCCAAGTTTCGGCACGAGCGTCAATGAACCAACCAATAGCACAACCGACAACACAAAGACAATCGCTTTATGGTTGAGCGCCCATTCAATGATTCGGCCATACAGACGCTGAAGCGCTCCTTCTTTTTCCTCTGGCGGCACACGGCGGAACGAAAATTTCGCTAAAATCGGCACAACTGTCACGGCCACCAACAAAGAGGCCAACAGGGCAAACGTAATCGTCAAGGCAAAAGGCAGGAAAAATTCCCCTGTAATGCCCCCAACAAGCCCGAGAGGCAAAAAGACGACAACCGTTGTGATGGTCGAGGACACAATCGCTTTGACAATTTCTTTCGTTGATTGCTCGACTAAATCATCGCTCATGCCTGTTTTCTCCCGGCGGACGCGGCGGAAAATATTTTCGATCACGACAATGCTGTCATCCACGACTCGGCCGACGGCGACGGCCATGCCGCCAAGCGTCATGACATTGAGGGTAATATCCATACGATTGAGAAAAATGGCCGATACAAGCAGCGAGAGCGGAATCGAGACGATGGCAATCACAGTCGCCCGAACGTTGCGCAAAAAGAGCAAGACGGCCAGCGAAGCGAACAGCGCCCCGAGCAGCCCTTCACGGACAAGCGATTCAACGGATTGTTTGATGCCAGCTGACGAATCAAACCCGATGGAATAATCAAACTGATGTTTGTAGGAATTCAGCACTTTGATCACTTGGTCTGCCACTTCAATCGTATTGGCATCTTGTTTTTTCGTCACCGCCATCGACAGCGATGGCTTCAAATTATAGCGGGTGAATTCGCTTTGCTCGTTGACTTCCTCAATCGTCGCAATATCCCCAAGCTTCACGGACGCAACGCGCTGCAATCCATTCGCCGCCATAGGAACAGCTGTCGGCACGAGTTTCAGATTTTTCAACTCATGGATGGTGTTCAATTTTTCCTCGACGCGAACAGGAATTTGCCATGTATCGGTTTGCAACGTTCCAGCCGGGAACGCCAACACCTTTTCATTGATTTGGTTTTTAATCTCTGACAAGTTCAATCCCGCCTGAGCAGCCTTTTTCCGATCGACTGTGATCCGGATGAGGCGCTCGCTGTCTCCACCGATCGAAACGGAATTCACCCCGTCGATTTTATTCAATTCTGGAATCACTTCGGTTTCCAGCAACGTTTGCAGATCGGTTCCGTTTTTGGCAAACAAGGAAATGTTGAAAACCGGGATGGAACCGAATGAAAACCGATTGACTTCCGTTTGCACATTATCGGGCAATCCTGCCTTATCAATGAGCGATTCGACCTGCCGCTCCATTTTCTCCATATCCGTCCGAAACGGAAATTCAAGATTCATAACGGCCATTCCTTCATAGGAAGAACTCTGCATTTGCTTAAGCCCGTCAAGGGACTTCAGTTTTTCCTCGAGCTTGGCCGTGACCTCCTCATTCACGTCTTGCGGAGAAGCCCCAGGATAGACCACTTCAATCGACAACTGGGGAAATTCAATGTTCGGCAGCAAATCGACCTTCAAGGAGGAGAAGGAATACAGTCCTAGAAACATGAGCAAAAACGAACATACAAACACAGCTGCCGCATTTTTCAAACTGAACCTGGTCAAAAACGTCATCATGCCACCTCTCATCCCACGATTTTGACCAATCAGTCTAATTGTTTTGAACTGACCGGTCATACAAAACTATTTCTATGATACATGAAAATGGGAAAAATGAAAAGGGCGAAGTTTAAAGTGGAAATCAAACGGAAAAACTATGACCATATCAACATTACCATTTGATGGGGTGGACAACATGAAAACAAGACAGGATGCTTGGTCACATGAAGAAGATGTACTGTTGGCTGAAACGGTGCTGCAATATATACGCGAAGGAAAAACGCAACTTGCCGCTTTTGAAGTCGTTGGGAGACAACTGCACCGCACAGCGGCAGCATGCGGATTCCGTTGGAACGCCGAGGTGCGCAAACGGTACCTTGAGGCGATCGAACAGGCAAAAAAGCAGCGGAAAGAACGGAAACGGGCGCTCGAAATGATGAAAAAGTGGCAAAAAGACAGTACGGTTGCTGCTTGGAGTCCTTCTGGAGAACGGGATGGCGCCGAAGGGTCATCGCCTTTTCTCCCGGCGGCCCCATTGACACTGGAGCAGTGCATTTCATTTTTGCAAACATTGCGGCGCGGCATCGAGGAGATGGAAGCGATCCGCCAGGACAACGAGCGCCTGAAACGCGAGCGGGCGGAATGGCAGACGCGGAACGAACAGCTTGCTCAAAAACTCGAACGCCTTGAAACGAGGCAGACCACCGTGCAAGAAGATTATGAAGCGCTCGTGAAAATCATGGCCCGCGCCCGCCAGCTCGCTTCCGAAGAAGGCGACCGCTTCTCTCTTGCCCAGCTGTTTGCCGCCGAGGCGAACGGATCGAACGAATCGCTCGCCCATTCATAAAAAAAGAAGGTGCCCCAACAAGCATCGGGACACGTTTTCACCGCTGGAACGACGGACAGCGCCCGCTAACAAACCGGTGAATGCACCGATGTTCACAGGAATCTCCACCTTCCCATTTTGTTCGAAATGAAGGTGGAGTCGTTCAATCGTCGCCAACGCGCCTTATGGGAATTCCCTCTAATAGACGATGAATCACGTAGGAAGCCATAATAAGCCCGGCAACTGATGGAACGAAAGCATTCGAAGACGGCGGCATTTTCGCCTTGCGGATCGGCGAAGCGTCATTGCCGACGACCTGGCGGACATCTTCGCGGATTTTCACCGGCTTCTCGTCGGAAAAGACGACCGGAATGCCGCGGCGGATCCCTTCTTTGCGCAGCTTGGCGCGGATGACTTTCGCGATCGGATCGGTGTGTGTTTTCGAAATATCGGCAATGCGGAACCGGGTCGGATCCATTTTGTTCGCCGCACCCATGCTGGAGATGATCGGAATGCCGCGCTTGAGGCATTGTTTCATCAAATGCACTTTGTACACAATCGTGTCGGACGCATCGATGACAAAATCCAGATCATAGGCGAAAAATTGCTCATACGTCTCTTCCGTATAAAACATTTGCAAAGCGATCACCTCGCACGCCGGGTTGATGTCGGCGATGCGCTCTTTCATGAGCTCCACTTTCGGACGCCCGATGGTCGAGAGCAACGCATGGATTTGCCGGTTGATGTTGGTGATATCGACGTTATCGCGATCAACAAGCACCAATCGGCCAATGCCGGAACGGGCGAGCGCCTCGACGGCGAACGACCCCACGCCGCCGACGCCAAGGACGGCGACGGTGGCGTTTTTTAAGCGTTCCAACCCTTCAGGGCCAATCGCGAGTTCATTGCGGGAAAATTGGTGCAGCATCGTTCTCCTCTCCGTTTGCTTCAAAATTGATGTTTATGCCGCTTTTTATCCTACCATCAAGACAGCAAAAGAGGCAACGGCATTTTGCTGGCAAAACAAAACCCCTATGCGGCCATCCGCATAGGGGAAATGTTGTTGATTCCTTAATGTCGCCAGTCCCAATCGTGCCGTCGATGCCTTCGTTTTGAACCCGCTCTCCCATAGGTGGGTGCCCTGTTCCAAGGTTTGCGCTTCCCCTGTGACGAAGAGGCGTGCACGCCGCTTGGAAACCCCGAGCTCCCGGATCATAAACTGTTCGGTCAAAACGATCAGTGATCCGACGAACACATTAGGACGGTTGTTAGTTTTATTGTAACACATTTTTCAGCCTTTGTGAACATCTATTGCCAACGTTTCTTTTTCAGATGCCGCTGTTACTCGTTTTCTGGAAGCACAACCGCCAAGTGCAGCTCCTCGAGCTGCTTGTCGCTGACCGGCCCCGGCGCTTCGGTAAGCAAGCAGCTCGCGCTCGCCGTTTTCGGAAACGCGATCGTATCGCGCAAGTTCGTGCGCCCAGCGAGCAACATCACCAGCCGGTCAAGGCCAAGCGCAATGCCGCCGTGCGGCGGAGTGCCGTATTCAAACGCCTCAAGCAAGAATCCGAACTGGCGGCGCGCTTCTTCTTCGCTGAACCCTAAGGCGCGGAACATTTTTTCTTGCACGTCCCGCTCGAAAATGCGAAGCGAGCCGCCGCCAAGCTCATAGCCATTTAAGACGAGATCGTACGCCTGCGCGCGGACGGCGCTTGGGTTTGTCTCCAACAGCGGAATGTCGTCGCGCACCGGCATCGTAAACGGATGGTGGGCGGCGTAATAGCGCCCTTCTTCTTCGTCATACTCCAAAAGCGGCCAATCCGTCACCCACAAAAACGCGAGCTTCGCTTCGTCGATCAAGCCGAGCTCCTTGCCAAGCTTCAGCCGCAACGCGCCGAGCGCCGCTGCGACGATCGCTTTTTCGTCGGCGACAAACAAAAGCAAATCTCCGTCTTCGACAGCAAGCGCTCGACGCAGCGCCGCCTGTTCCTCATCGGTGAAAAACTTGGCGATCGGTCCTTTCAGCTCTTCGCCTTCCGCTTTCAGCCAGGCGAGCCCTTTCGCCCCGTAGCGGCCGGCAAATTCTCCTAAGGCGTCAATATCTTTACGCGAATAGCGAGGGGCAGCGCCTTTCGCGTTGATCGCCTTCACTTGGCCTCCTTCTTTGACGGCGCGGGCGAACACTTGAAATGCTGAATTACGGACGATTTCCGATACGTCGACGAGCTCGAGGCCAAAGCGTATATCCGGCTTGTCCGAGCCGTAGCGGCTCATCGCCTCGTCATACGTGATGCGCGGAAACGGGCGCGGGATGTCGATCCCTTTTGCTGCTTTCACGACGGCAGCCATCATCCGTTCGGTTAAATCCATAATATCCTTTTGTTCGATAAACGACATTTCGATGTCGATTTGCGTAAATTCCGGCTGGCGGTCAGCGCGCAAATCCTCGTCACGGAAGCAACGGGCGATTTGGTAGTACCGTTCCACGCCGCCGACCATGAGCAGCTGCTTAAAAATTTGCGGCGACTGCGGCAAGGCGTAAAATTCGCCCGGATGGACGCGGCTTGGCACCAAATAGTCACGCGCCCCTTCCGGCGTGCTTTTCGTCAACATCGGCGTTTCAATTTCCAAAAAGCGTTCGCTATCCAAAAAGTCGCGCACCGTCTTTGTGATTTTGTGGCGAAGCGCCAGTGTTTGAAACATGACTGGGCGGCGCAAATCCAAATACCGATATTTTAAGCGCACGTCTTCCGCCGCATCCGTGTCATCGGAAATCGAAAACGGCGGCGTTTTTGCCTCGTTGATGATCTCGATTCGTTCCGCCTGAATTTCAATGCGGCCGGTCGCGATGTTCGGATTGACCGTCTCGGGCGCGCGGGCGACGACCGTTCCTTCGACGCTTAAAACGTATTCGCTCCGCACGCGCTCCGCTGCCGCCAGCGCTTCAGCCGACACGTCCGGGCTGGCGACAACTTGGACGATGCCCGTTCGGTCGCGCAAGTCAATGAAAATGAGGCCGCCTAAGTCGCGGCGCTTTTGCACCCAGCCTTTGAGCACGACGCGCTCGCCGACGGCCGTTTCCGGCACTTCTCCGCAATAATATGTGCGTTCCATTCGCTCACTCCTCCTTCCCGATCCGTTCATGCAAAAAGTGCGCCAACTCGCCGAGCGGTACATTCGTTTGCTCGCCGCTCGCCATATGCTTTACCGCCGCTTCCTGTCTCTCGAGTTCTTCATCGCCGATAATGGCGACAAACGATGCCCCAAGCCGGTCGGCGGCCTTCAGCTGCGCCTTCAATTTTCGGCCCAAATAATCTTGATCGACCCTCAATCCGGAGCGGCGCAATGCATAAACGAGGCGGACCGCCTCGTCTTTCGCCCGCTCACCGACAGCGACGACATAGCAGTCAAGCCCACTCTCCACCGGCAATTCCACTCCTTCGGCGTCAAGGGCGGCCAACAGCCGCTCGATGCTCAAGGCAAAGCCGATGCCCGGCGTCTCCGGACCGCCGATTTCTTGGACAAGCCCGTTGTAACGCCCGCCGCCGCACAGCGTCGCCGCCGCGCCAAATCCTTCCGCTTCGCTCATAATTTCAAACGTCGTGTGGTTGTAATAGTCAAGCCCGCGCACGAGCCGCGCATCGATGACAAACGGGATGCCGAGCGCTGTCAAGTATTGTTTCACTTTCTCAAAATAGGCGCGCGATTCGTCATTTAAATAGTCTAAAATCGACGGCGCCGTCGCCATCAGCTCATGATCGCGGTCTTTTTTGCAGTCGAGAATGCGGAGCGGATTCGTATGAAGCCTCGTCTGGCAGTCCGGGCACAGCTCGTGGATGCGGTTTGAAAAATGGCGAACAAGCGCCTCTCGGTGCGCCCGGCGGCTGTCAAGGTCGCCCAAGCTGTTAATGACAAGCCGGATCCGTTTTAAGCCAAGCGCTTCGTAAATATGCATCGCTAGCGCCATCACCTCGGCGTCAATCGCCGGATCGCTGCTGCCGAGCGCCTCGACGCCGAACTGGACGAACTGGCGGAACCGTCCCGCTTCCGGACGCTCGTAGCGAAACATCGGCCCGCTGTAATACAATTTCAGCGGCTGGTTCGGACTGCCGTACAGCTTATGCTCGACAAACGCTCTGACAACCGGCGCCGTTCCTTCCGGGCGGAGCGTCAGCGCGCGCCCCCCTTTGTCTTCGAACGTGTACATTTCTTTTTGCACAATGTCCGTTGTATCCCCCACGCCGCGCAAAAAAAGCTCCGTATGTTCAAAAATCGGCGTCCGGATTTCCTGATACCCATACCGGCTGCAGAGGCTGCGGGCAATGTGCTCGACATATTGCCATTTTTCCGAGTCACCCGGCAGCACATCTTGTGTCCCTCTTGGAATTTGAAAAGCCATGCTCATCCTCCTTTGCCCAAAATAAAACGCCCTTGTCCCTGTGATCGATAGGGACGAGAGCGTCATTCCCGCGGTGCCACCCTAATTGAAGCCGATCCGGCTTCCGCTTGTCGCCATTAACGCATGGCACACGTTCCCCTTTACTGGCGCAAAGCGCGTTCAAAGGGAAACCTACGGAGTGTCTTTCGTTAAGCCATCATGGAGAAGCGCTCGCAGCCTTGGGCGCTTCCTCTCTGGCCATGTGGACCTTAACTACTTTTCTCCATCATCGGTTGTTCCGTATGAGAAAGATGTAATTTTATATTACGGACAATCTCGCCCGTTTGTCAAGTTGTCCTAGCAGCTGTGATTCATGGTTGTTCGCAAAGAGAAAAACCTTGATGTCTCATCGCATTTTTCTCCTTGTTGTAAAAAAAGAGAGCCGATTCATTGAACCGCCCCTCCATGGGATCGAAGAGGCGGTCCACCTTCGGCTCTCTTTAATGGCGAATCAAATAATCAAACGCGCTTAACGCTGCGGTTGCACCCGAGCCCATCGAAATAATGATTTGCTTATAGGCGCTGTCCGTGCAGTCGCCCGCGGCAAAGACGCCTTCAATGTTCGTCGCGCCGCGTTTATCGACGATAATTTCACCGAAGCGATTCCGTTCCACCGTTCCTTCCAACCATTCGGTGTTCGGAACAAGGCCGATTTGCACGAACACGCCTTGCAATTCGATATGATGTTCTTCCCCTGTTTCCCGGTCAATGTACGTCAAGCCGTTGACTTTGTCCGTGCCGGTGATTTCCGTCGTTTGCGCGTTTTTAATCACCGTTACGTTCGGCAAGCTGTACAAACGATCTTGCAAAACAGCATCGGCCTTGAGTTCAGGGGCGAACTCAAGCAGCGTCACATGGCTGGCGATGCCAGCGAGGTCAATCGCCGCTTCGACTCCAGAGTTCCCGCCGCCGATGACCGCCACGTGCTTCCCTTCGAACAGCGGGCCGTCGCAATGCGGGCAATAGGCGACCCCTTTGTTTTTGAACTCTTCCTCGCCCGGCACGCCAAGGTTGCGCCAACGGGCGCCCGTTGCGATCACAACCGTTTTGCTTTTCAACACGGCGCCGTTTTCCAACTCGACTTCAATCAAGTCTTTTTTCTCGAGTCGTTTTGCCCGCTGCGAGTTCATGATGTCGACGTTGTATTGCTTCACATGTTCCTCAATGCTGGCCGCAAGCTTCGGTCCTTCCGTATATTTGACGCTGATAAAGTTTTCAATGCCGAGCGTATCTAAAATTTGTCCACCGAAGCGCTCCGCAACAATCCCAGTGCGAATGCCTTTGCGCGCTGCGTAAATGGCTGCTGTCGCACCCGCAGGGCCGCCGCCGATCACCAACACGTCGAACGGCTCTTTGTCGGCGAAGGAAGAAGCATCCGGAGCACTCCCTAATTTGGCGAGGATATCTTCAAGCGACATGCGGCCGCTCGCGAACAGTTTGCCGTTTAAAAACACCGTCGGTACGGCCATAATCCCTTTTTGCTCCGCTTCTTCTTTAAACGCCGCCCCGTCGATCATCGTATGCGAAATATCTGGGTTCAACACGCTCATAATGTTGAGCGCTTGCACGACGTCCGGGCAGTTGTGGCAGGTCAGGCTGACGTACGTTTCAAAATGATGTTTGCCTCTGATTTGTTGAATGCGGTCCACGACGTCTTGGCTGACTTTCGGCGGCCGCCCGCTCACTTGAAGCAGCGCCAAAACGAGGGACGTAAATTCATGGCCGAGCGGCACGCCGGCGAAGGTGATGCCGGTGTTTTCGCCGACCCGGTTGACGCTGAAGCTTGGCGTTCGTTCCAGCTTCGCTTTTTCCACTTTGATTTTCGACGACATCGCCGTTAATTCATCGATTAAAGCAAGCATATCGCGGGAAACGTTGTCGTCTCCCGCGCTTACCGTCAAGACAATATCATTTTCAAGCAATTGCAAATACTGGGCTAGTTGCGCCTTGATGTCAGCATCCAGCAGCATCGCCTAAGCCCCCCTTAAATTTTGCCGACGAGGTCTAGGCTTGGCTTCAGCGTTTCCGCTCCTTCTTTCCATTTCGCCGGGCAGACTTCACCCGGATGGTTGCGCACATATTGGGCCGCTTTAATTTTATCAATCAGCGTGCTGGCGTTGCGGCCGATGCCGTCCGCATTGATTTCCACCGCTTGAATGACGCCGTCTGGATCGATGATGAACGTGCCGCGCTGCGCCAATCCTTGTTCTTCATCGAGCACATCAAACATGCGCGACAGTTGATGCGAAGGATCGCCAATCATCACGTATTCGATTTTGCTGATGGCTGGCGATGTATCGTGCCATGCTTTATGAGTAAAGTGAGTGTCGGTCGAAACCGAGTACACTTCCACGCCAAGTTCTTTAAACGTCGCGTAGTGATCTTGCAAATCTTCGAGCTCCGTCGGGCAGACGAACGTAAAGTCCGCTGGATAGAAGCAAACGATGCTCCATTTCCCCATGAAGTCTTGCTCTGTCACTTCGATGAATTCGCCGTTGTGATACGCTTGGGCACGGAATGGTTGTACTTTTTTCCCAACCAAAGACATTGCTTCATCTACCTCCTGCGACTGTTAGTTTATAATAATTTTAAACCAATACTTATTATCATATAGGGGCATATGTTTGTCAATACATATGCAATGGATTTTTTCCTCTACCGAGCCGGATCAGTGTTGAGCGGATGCGCAACGCTCATTCGCAGCTGTTTCGTCTGAACGGCCACACCGCCTAGGCCCACGAAACATCCACACGCCCCGTGCGCTCCTTCCAACTCGCCATGTTTACGGGCGGGGCTGCTGTTTTTTCAACATTTGTACGTCTTTCGGCGCCACACCGAATTCGGATGCCAACTCAAACGCTCTATATTGGGCCTCGAGCCGCACCCATTCGTGAAAGTCGACGGACAGCACATCGCTTGCCTGGTGCGCCTGTTCACTTTTTCTCGTCTGCCGCATCGCCCTCCTCCTTTCTCTGCTATGCCACTGTTTTCATCTTTCCCATTTTTCGCCGAAAATAAAAAAGAAACCGGGAAACTTCATCTGTTTCCCAGTTTCTCGCTGCTGTCGATGATCAAGGTGACTGGCCCGTCGTTTGTGAGCGATACGTCCATCATCGCACCGAATACGCCGGTTTCTACATGAACGCCTCTTTCGCGCAAAGCGGCGTTGAACGCCTCATACAGCGGCAAGGCATGGTCGGGCTTGGCCGCCGCCATAAAGTTCGGGCGCCGGCCTTTTCGGCAGTCGCCGTAAAGGGTGAACTGCGACACCGACAGCACCGCCCCGCCGACGTCAAGCAAGGAGCGGTTCATTTTTCCGTCTTCATCTTCAAAAACGCGCAAATGAGCGATTTTCTCAGCCAAATAGGCAGCATCGTCTTCTGTATCTTCATGCGTGATGCCAAGAAGGACGACAAAACCCGCATCAATGGCACCAACGACTTCGCCGCCGACGGTGACTTTGGCCTCTTTCGCCCGCTGGATGACCGCTCTCACTTGCATCCCTCCTTTCGCCGCCCTTAGTTGTTCATCAAGCGCTGGACGGAATAAATGTCGGGAATTTGTTTGATTCGTTCGACGACTTTTTGCAAGTGGCTCAAATTATGAATGGCGATTGTCATATGGATCGTCGCAATTTTATGTCGGTGGTCTGAGCGTCCCGAGACGGCGGAAATATCGGTGCGCGTTTCATTCACCGCCTGCAGCACCTCATTCAGCAAACCGCGGCGGTCAAATCCGGTGATCTCAATGTCCACGTTATATTCACGCTCGCCGTTTGCTCCGCTCTCCCATTCAACGGCAATCAATCGATCGGCCGCTTCTTCGGTCTTGACGTTCGGGCAATCGGCGCGGTGGACGGAAATGCCGCGGCCGCGGGTAATGAAGCCGATAATTTCATCGCCCGGCACCGGGTTGCAGCAGCGCGACAAACGGATGAGCAAGTTGTCCATTCCTTGGACGCGAATGCCGCAGTCGCGCTTTTTGCCAGCTGGCAGCTTGGCTTCGAAGACCGCTTCGGCCAGTTTGCGCTGCTGTTCCTCGAGATCGCGCTGCTTCCGCCATTTTTCCGTCAACCGATGGGCGATTTGCGCCGCTGTGATGCCATGATAGCCGACTGCCGCATACATATCGTCTTCGTTCGAGAAGTTGAACTTTTCGGCGACGCGCTTTACGTTGTCCGCCGTCATCACTTCTTTCGGCTCAAAGCCGAGGCTGCGCACCTCTTTTTCCACCATCTCTTTGCCTTTTTCGATGTTTTCTTCGCGCCGTTGCTTTTTGAAAAACTGGCGGATTTTGTTGCGCGCCTGCGACGTTTTCGCCAGTTTCAGCCAGTCTTGGCTCGGACCGTACGAATGATTGGAAGTTAAAATTTCGACGATGTCGCCCGTTTGCAGCTTGTAGTCAAGCGGCACCATTTTGCCGTTGACTTTCGCCCCGATCGTCTTGTTGCCGATTTCCGAATGGATGCGGTAAGCGAAATCGATTGGCACCGATCCGGCCGGCAGCTCGATGACATCGCCTTTTGGCGTGAAGACGAACACCATGTCGGAAAACAAATCCATCTTGAGCGATTCCATGAACTCTTCGGCATTGCTCGCATCGTTTTGCCATTCCAAAATTTCCCGAAACCAAGACAGCTTTTCTTCAAACGAGTTCGGCTTGATCGTCTTTCCTTCTTTGTACGCCCAGTGGGCGGCGATCCCGAACTCGGCGATTTGATGCATTTCAAACGTGCGGATTTGCACCTCAAGCGGTTCGCCTTTTGGGCCGATCACCGTCGTATGGAGCGATTGGTACATGTTCGGCTTCGGCATGGCGATGTAGTCTTTGAAGCGGCCTGGCATTGGCTTCCAGCATGTATGAATAATGCCGAGCACAGCATAGCAGTCTTTGATGCTGTTGACGATGATGCGGACAGCGAGCAAATCGTAAATTTCGTTGAACTGTTTATTTTGCATCACCATTTTTCGATAAATGCTGTAAATATGTTTCGGACGCCCGGAAATTTCGCAAGGAATATGCACTTCGTTGAGCCGTTCGCGCACTTCTTGAATGACTTCCTCCAAATATTGCTCGCGCTCGGCCCGCTTTTTCTTCATTAAATTGACGATGCGGTAATATTGCTGCGGGTTTAAATAGCGAAGCGCCGTATCCTCAAGCTCCCATTTGATTTTCGAAATGCCGAGCCGATGCGCGAGCGGAGCGAAAATTTCGAGCGTCTCATTGGCAATGCGCCGCTGTTTTTCGGCCGGCAAATGTTTCAATGTCCGCATATTGTGCAGCCGGTCGGCGAGCTTGATCAAAATGACCCGGATATCTTGCGCCATGGCCAAAAACATTTTCCGGTGGTTTTCCGCCTGCTGTTCTTCCTGCGATTTATATTTAATTTTCCCAAGCTTCGTCACCCCGTCGACAAGCATCGCCACTTCCGCGCCGAACTCGCGCTCGAGGTCTTCTTTTGTCGCCTCGGTGTCTTCGATGACATCATGCAAAAACCCGGCGGCGATCGTTGTCGCGTCCATCTTTAAGTCCACCAAAATGCCCGCGACTTGAATCGGATGGATGATGTATGGTTCGCCCGATTTCCGAAATTGGTCGCGATGGGCGTGCTTGGCAAACTCATACGCCTTTTTCAAAAAGGCGACGTCTTGTTCCGACAAATAACAGCTCGCTCGTTCAAACACTTGCTCCGCTGTCAGCACTTGTTCATTGGCCATAGGGTTGAATCACCTTTTTAATCGATTAAAATTGAAGCTGCAAAGCACAGAGGTCCGTTGCGTTCATACGTTAATAAGAAAGAGCACTCATGTGTGAGTGCCCCTTTTTTCTTTATTGTATCCGAAGATGCGAACAATGTCGACTGTTTAAAACTGCATCAGCGTCAAAATATCGTAGCCTTCCAATTTTTTGCGGCCGCCAAGCTCGGTAAGCTCAATCAAAAACGCCAATCCGGCCACCACTCCGCCGAGCTGTTCCACCAAATCGATCGTCGCCCGCATCGTCCCGCCCGTCGCCAGCAAATCGTCGGTGATCAACACGCGCTGCCCTGGCTTAATGGCATCTTTATGCATCGTCAAGACATCTGTTCCATATTCCAGGCCATACTCCACACGGACGACTTCGCGCGGCAGCTTCCCTTCCTTGCGCACCGGCGCAAATCCGACGCCAAGCGCATAGGCGACTGGGCATCCGATGATAAAGCCGCGCGCTTCCGGACCAACGACGATATCGATTTGTTTTTCGCGCGCATATTGAACAATTTGGTCGGTCGCATATTTGTACGCCGGACCGTTGTCCATCAGCGTTGTAATATCTTTAAACATGATGCCCGGCTTCGGGAAATCGGGCACAATCGTAATGTATTGTTTTAAGTCCATGATACGTTTGCCTCCTCGTGCGTTTGCGAACGTGTCATTTCCGCCAAACAGCGTTTCAATTGCTCGTAAGTGGAATAGACTAACTGATGCTCCGCCTCGAGCTCGTCCCGCCGCCGGCGGTACGTCGGCGATTCGTGCAAATCGCGCTTCGCCGGCTGATGAACGAGCGAAATGACGCCGTTTTGTTCGCTGATAAAGTCAAGCTCTAAAAATACTTTCGCCATAAAATGAACCGTCTCTTCCGTCCAACCGCGGGCGCGGGCCAGCTCACCACCGCGCTTGGCGAGCGGAAACGAACGGTGTTGATGCAAAAAGGCGTAAAACCATTTAAAATGGTCGCGCGTCGGAAACGTGCGGAAAAATTGCGCCTCGGGCTGGGCAAACACCGCGTAAATGCGCGCCGGCCGCCCGCTGCCAAGAAGCGCCGACAGCAAGGCCAGCCGCGGCGGCACGTCAAGCAGCACGACATAGCGGTCGTCAATCGATAAGGCGCCCGCCTCTTCTTCGGTCGGCACGCAATGAAGCTCCCCGCGAAATGGCGCCACGTCCGGGCGCTGCCCAGTTTCACAGCGAAAGGAGACGACTAGCCGCTTCTCTTTTGGCAGCCGCTCAAGAAGTGGACGGACGTCGCGGCAGCCGCGGACGTCAAACAGCTGGCAGTCGCTGACCGCCAGATCACACAACGACAGCTGCGGCTTGGCGAACCCGTTCCATTCGTTCACCGACAGCTCCCCGACCGCCGAAATGCGCGCATCCGGAGCGATTTCTTCGCATAACGGCCCAAGGCCGAAGCCGATGGCATCGATCGCGGCCCCGTCTTGGGAAAAGACGGCTTTCATATGGGCTCCGTTCGCCCCGACGCGCCGCATGGTTTCAACGGACGCCCCTTCAATGAGAACAAGCGGCCGCGGATTGCCGACGCCAAACGGAGCGAACCGCTCAAGGCTGCGGGCGGCCGACAGCGTCAACTCAGCAATCGAACAGGAAGCATCAATGAACGTCGGCGGCGTAAAATCGTCCTCAGACAACGTTTCGGCGGCGATGTCGTTCAGCCGTTGCCGTAATTCTTCGACATCATCAAGCGACAATGTCATCCCCGCCGCCATCGGGTGGCCGCCAAAGTGCGGCAACAGGTCGCGGCATTGCGACAGGCTGGCGAATAAGTCAAACCCATGAATGCTGCGGGCTGACCCTTTGGCGATCCCTTTTTCCCGGTCGATTGAAAGCACGACCGCCGGGCGGTAAAACTGCTCGACAAGCTTAGAAGCGACAATGCCCACCACTCCGGCATTCCATCCTTCGCCTGCCACAACCAAGACGCGATGTTCCTCAGGAGGAAATTGGCGGCGCACCATGTCCGCCGCTTCTTCAGCGATTTGTGCCACAAGCTGCTGACGTTCGCGGTTTAACTCGTCCATCTCCGCCGCCAGCTGCACCGCTTCGTTCTCATCGTCCGTCATTAAGAGCGCCACTGCCGGATCGGCGCCGCCGAGGCGCCCCGCCGCGTTCAAGCGCGGAGCGATGACAAATCCGACCGTCTGTTCGTTGATGGCCGCCGCATCAATGCGGCATTGCCGAAAAAGAGCGCGCAGCCCGATGCGCTCCGTCGCTCGCAACGCTTCAAGCCCGTGTGCAACAAAGAGGCGGTTTTCCCCAACAAGCGGAACCAAATCAGCGATCGTGCCGATCGCGACCAAATCAAGCAAATGGCGCGGCACCCGCCCAAGCAAGGCATGGGCTACCTTAAACGCAACGCCGACGCCGGCTAAATCGCGAAACGGATATGTACTTCCCGGCTGCTTCGGATGAATGATCGCATGCGCCTCCGGCAACACCGGACCTGGCTCGTGGTGATCCGTTACGATGACATCCATCCCCCACTCGTTGGCGGCCGCAATTTCCTTGACCGCCGCAATCCCATTGTCGACGGTCACAATGACGGAAACGCCGCGCTCTTTTGCGGAGCGAAACGCCGCCATGTTCGGCCCGTATCCTTCCGTAAATCGGTTCGGAATGTAGAACTCGACCGACGCCCCCGCCTCCTTGAGAGCACTCACCATCACCGACGTGCTGCAAACGCCATCGGCATCGTAATCGCCGTATACCAACACGCGTTCACCCGCGTCGATCGCCCGCTTTAGACGCTGAATCGCTCGCTCCATCCCATCAAGCAAAAACGGATCATGAAACGGTTGCTCAAGCGGATTGAGAAACGCCGCCGCCTCCGAGGCCGTCCGCACCCCGCGGCGGACGAGAAGCCTCGCCAATAAGGGCGTGACGCCGGCTTCCTCAGCCAGCCGCCTCACCGCCTGCTCATCGAGGCGCTCCACCTCCCAACGCGTTTTCGCTTTCAACATGTCTCCCACCTCAACTCTCCTTATTATACAAAAAGGAGAAAAGGGCAGGCAACGACATTACGGTTTTTTTTCCGGGTTGTACGGGTTGATGTGAACCATGACATTGCGGACGCGCGGCAGCGTCAGCAGTTTTTCTTTCACTTTCTTTCCGATCCGGTGCCCCTCTTCGACCGTCAATTGCGGATCGACGGCGATTTTCAAATCGACGATGACGTAATGGCCGTGCTCGCGCGCATGCAGCTCATTGATTTGCCGCACATCGGGAATGGACAAGACCGCCTCGCGCAAATAGCCGGCCTCTTCCTCGTGAAGCACATGGTCGATCGCCGTATGGACCGACTGTCGGCCAAGGTCCCATGCCATTTTCAGAACAAGCAGCGAGACGAACAATCCGGCGAGCGGGTCGGCGTATACAAGCCAGTCAATCTCCCATTTTCCACCGGCAATGGCGGCGCCGACGCCGATGAGCGCAGCAAACGACGAAAACACATCCGATCGGTGCTCATAGGCGTTGATGATCAGCGCATCGCTGTTTAGCTTTTTCCCGAGCCGGTATTTATAGCGAAACATCGCTTCTTTGACAGCAATCGACAACAACAAGACGTAAATGGCGGCCGCCCCGGGCGGCGACAGTGGGGCGAAAAATGACAGAAACGCCGAGCGCCCGATCTCGATCCCAACGAGAAATAGAAGAACCGCCACAATAATGGCGGCGATTGATTCCGCTTTCCCATGCCCGTACGGATGATCCTCATCCGGCGGGCGCGCAGCGGCCCGCAGTCCGACCCAAACGGCGAACGAGCCGGCAACATCGGACGCTGAATGGGCGGCATCAGCGATCAACGCTTGGCTTTGGCTCCACACGCCGACCGCCGCCTTGACAGCAGCAAGCGCCATATTTCCAGCGATCCCGACGATCGCTGCCGTTTTCGCCTGCCTGAACCGCTGTTCGTGTTCCATGGCCATCTCCCCCACCTTTGCATTCAGCAGCCTCACGCGCTGCCTATGTTGCATCTGACGGTTAGTGTATCCATTTTCCGCCCTAAGCATTGCACCGAACAAAAAGGCGCCGGAAAAGCACATTCGCTTTTCCGGCGCGCTGTTACACTTGCGGTTCGGCCTCGGCCGCCGCTTTTTTGGCTCCTTTCCCTTTTTTGAGCTCCTGTCCTTTCCAAACGACCCAAAGCTGAGAAGCGATGCAAAGCGACGAATAGACGCCGCACACAAGTCCAACGAGCAAGGCGAGGTTGAAATTGCGGATCGCTTCGCTGCCAAAGATGAGCAACGCGATGACCGTAAACAAGACGGTCAAGACGGTATTGACCGAGCGCGTAAATGTTTGCTGCAACGCCCGGTTGACGATATGCTTCAAGTCGTCGACCGTTTTCACTTTCCGCTTTTTCATCAAATCCCGGATGCGGTCAAACGTGACGATCGTATCGTTGATCGAGTACCCGATGATCGTCAGCACCGCGGCGATGAATGTCAAATCGACTTCAAGACGCGTCAAGCTGAACACGGTAATAATAAAAAACGCATCGTGCAATAAGGCGACAATGGCTGCGAGCGCCATTCGCCACTCAAAGCGAATCGTCACGTAAAGAATGATGCCGATGGATGAAATAAGCACAGCAATGAGCGCGTTGCGAGCCAGCTGCTTGCCGACGACCGGAGAGACGGTGCTGATGTTTGGTTCGTTGCCATACGCTTGCTTCAATTCATTTTTCAGCTTGGCAATTTCTTGCTTATCGAGCACGCCAATCAAGCGGACGACGCCTGTTTTCCCATCCGTGCCGGACAGGACGACATCTTCCGGCTTGTAGCCGAGCCGCTCGAAATAGCCGCTCAACTCTTTTGCATCGATCGGCTGGCTGCTCGTCACCTCAACGCGCGTTCCGCTCGTGAAGTCAATGCCAAGATTCAGCCCCAGGGCAAACAACGAGATGACGCCGGCGATCGTCAATGCGCCAGAGAAAATGAAAAACTTTTTGCTATGTTTGACAAAATCCCAGCGGTCAAACTTCGTCGGCACTTCCGTTTCCTCGGTCGTTTCGGCAATGTTTAAGATTTCCGACTTTTTGACGCCAAACCACTCCGGCTTTTTATCGAGCCAGCGGCTTGACACAAGCAGTCCGAGCAACAGCCGCGTGCCGTAAACGGCGGTGAGAAAGCTGACGACGATGCTGATGATGAGCGTCGTCGCAAACCCTTTCACCGAGCTTGTCCCGTAAATAAAAAGAACAGCGCCGGCGATGATCGTCGTAAGGTTGGCGTCAAAAATCGTCGCAAACGACCCGCGGTTGCCAGCACGGAACGCCGACAGCATCGACTTGCCGAGCTTCAGCTCCTCTTTGATCCGTTCGTACGTAATAATGTTGGCATCGACCGCCATCCCAACCCCCAAAATCAGGGCGGCAATGCCTGGCAGCGTCATAACGACGTTCATCCAATCAAACAAAAGCAAAATCAAATAAATGTATACCGACAGCGTAATGACGGCGATGATCCCGGGAAGCCGGTAAAACCAAATCATGAACAAGAAGATCGCCGCCACACCGATGATGCCGGCCAACACCGTTTTTTGCAGGGCGTTTTTCCCAAACTGAGCGCCGACGGACGTGGAGTAAATTTCATGCAGCTCGACCGGCAGCGCGCCGGCATTGAGCAAATCGGCCAGCTGTTGCGCTTCTTTGACCGTAAAATTGCCGACGATCGACACATCCGTCTGATTGAACACTTGGTTGACTGAAGCGGCGGAAATAAATTTCGGATCAGCTTTGCCCGCTTCTTTCCGGTAGGAGTCCACCCCTTCTTTAAAATCGAGCCAAATGACTAAAATGTTGTTTGGCGGCCCCATTTTATATACTTTTTCCGTCACCTGGCGGAACTTGTCGGCGTCTTTCAATTTCAGAGCGACGCTCGGCCGGCCGTTTTCATCAAACGACAGCTTCGCTCCGCCTTGGACGAGGTCGCTTCCGTCCATAAGCACGTTGTCATTGACATCGCGGAACGTCAATTTCGCCTGCGTGGACAAAATTTCGCGCGCCTCATTTTGGTCTTTCACCCCGGCGAGCTGGACGCGGATGCGGTTTCCTCCCTCGATGTCAACGCGCGGCTCGCTGACGCCAAGGACGTTGATCCGTTTATTCAGCGCGCTGACGGTGCTTTGCAGCGTCTCTTGGTCAATCTTATCGCCTTTTTTGGCCGGCTTCACTTCATACAGCACTTCAAAACCGCCTTGCAAGTCAAGGCCCAGTTTGATGTTATGTACAATTCCTTGAATCGTCGGCCCCATCACTCCGGCGAACAAAAGCAGGAGCAGAAAAAAGGCGACGATGCGGCTTCGTTTTACCATTCTCCTTAAGATCCTCCTTCAACTTGCCTCGGCGCCGTCCGCCGCAGCGCCAAGCAAAACATTGGCCTCGCCTTCCATTATGAAACAGCAGCCGGCAAGTGTCAATTTTCCACTATAACAATTCCTTTAAAACCCGCTCCAACTCATCATCGCCGGCCGCCTGCTGCTTATACGAACGCATCGTCAAAAACATCATATACTCGCTCGGCGAAAGAGAGAAAATGTCGCTGACCAACTCATGCAGTTTTTTTTCCGCCGGCCGATGCTTCCACTTGCGGGAACATAAACATTCCCACAGCCCGTCCATCGTCACTTGCGTATAGCCGAGAAGACGAAACTCATCGCACTTCGACTCGAGCGCCGGCATGAGCTGTTCGCGCAGCTTCCGGTTTTCATCCATCCCCCATACCCCCTTGTATCCATTGCCGCCTGCCAATCTTGTCATGCTTGGCCATGGGCCTTGCATATATTGTATAAAAGATGGAGGCATTTGAGAAGGCAGGGGGAGAAAATGTCTAAATTTTTACAAGGTACGGTCATTTTAATCGCCGCTGGCTTTATTACGAAAATTCTCGGCTTCATCAACCGAATTGTCGTCGCCCGCATGATCGGCGATGAAGGAGTCGGGCTGTACATGATGGCCGTGCCGACGCTCGTTTTAGCGATTACCGCGACGCAGATCGGGCTGCCGGTCGCCATTTCCAAACTCGTCGCCGAAGCAGAGGCGGCCGGCGACCGGCAGCGGGTGAAACAAATTCTCGTCGTGTCGCTGGCCACCACCGGCGCGCTAAGCATCGTGCTTCTGCCGGCGTTGATCGCTGCTGCGCCATGGCTCTCCCGGACGATGTTCACCGACCCGCGCACGTACTATCCGCTTCTTGCCATCGCTCCAATTGTGCCGATCGTCGCCATCTCTTCGGTGCTGCGCGGCTACTTTCAAGGACGCCAGCAAATGAAACCGTACGCCTACTCGCTCTTGATGGAACAAATCGTCCGCATCAGCTTGATCGCTTTATGCACACAGCCGCTTTTGCCGTACGGCGTCGAGTATGCCGCCGCCGGCGCCATGGCGTCTTCCGTTCTCGGCGAGCTGGCAGCATTATTGTATTTGCTGTTTTTATTTAAGGTTAAAAAATCGATTCGCCTGCGGACAAAGTTTTTTCACTACGTCCAAGCCGGCAAAGAGACGTTCGTCCGCCTCATGCGCATTGCCTTGCCGACGACCGGCGGCCGTTTGATCGGCTCGCTTTCTTGGTTTTTTGAGCCAATCGTCGTCGCCAACAGCTTGGCATTGGCCGGCATCGCCGCCTCCACTGCCACAAGGCAATACGGACAGCTTGTCGGCTACGCGCTGCCGTTGTTGACGTTGCCGTCGTTTATTACGTACGCGCTTTCGACCGCCCTGGTGCCGGCCATCAGCGAAGCCATGGCGCAACGCAAGCTGCTTTTGGTCGAATACCGGATCGCCCAGGCGATGCGCTTGTCGCTTGTCACCGGCGGCCTTTCCACCGTCGTTCTTTACTTGTTCGCCGAGCCGCTCATGCGCTGGATGTACGGCACAAGTGAAGCCGCGATCTTTATTCAAGTGATGGCGCCGTTTTTCTTATTGTATTATTTCCAAGGCCCGCTGCAGGCGGTCTTGCAAGGACTGGACTTGGCGAACGCCGCCATGACGAACAGCTTGATCGGAGCAGTGGTGAAGCTCGTGTGCATCTTCGTCCTTGCTTCCCGTCCAAGTTTGGGCATTATGGGCGCGGCGCTGGCGACTGCAGTCAGCACCGTTCTTGTGACGTTGCTTCACTTTGCCACGGTCGTCAAGGTGGTGTCTTTTTCCATCGATGCGCGCGAGTACATCAAAGCGCTTGGCGCCATCATCGCTGCGGGCGCAATCGGCTATGCGCTCTCCCGCCATCCGCTTTTGGCGGTGCCCGCACCGCTTTGGACGCTGCTTGCCATGGCCGCGACAGCCGCCCTATATGCCGCCTGCCTCGTTCTGTTCCGGCTCATCCGGCGCGAAGAGCTCGTCTACCTTCCGGGGCTGCACTGGCTGGCCGGCAAAAACAAGCGAAAATAAACGTCTAAACCTGTCCGGCGGTGAATATATTGTGGTAAAAAGCGTTTGGGCCAAGGAGGGATCGCGGTGTCACGGCTTGGCAGCGCACTGGTGTATGGAATCGCCACAGTTTTTGTGTTGGCGGCGCTCGTCAGCTTCATTTTTTCGTTGTTGCTCAAATGGACGGACATTCACGAATCGTCGCTCACCTGGATCGTGTTTGCCGCCTCGGTTGTCTCGCTGTTTATCGGCGGCGTTGTCGCCGGCGGAAAAAGCCAAGAAAAAGGATGGCTCGCCGGCGGGCTGACCGGCCTCTTATTTACGGCGATCATCTTTTTGTTTCAATTTCTTGGCATGGAAAAATCGTTTACCGTCGAACAATGGCTGTACCACCTTGCCTTTTTCGCCGCTGCTTCCTTAGGCGGCATCGTCGGGGTCAATTTGTCATCGTCGCGCTATGAACGGACGTAAAAACGACAAACCAGCGCAAAAGCAAAAGGTGTCCTCAAAGCAAACGGGACACCTTTTGTGATGGAGAGCGCGATGGTAAGAAACGAGATTGCGTCTCGCTCGCGCTTTTCACACCGCCGTTCAAATCGGCGCTCAAGCTTAGACGCCGATGGCCGCGCTTTCGCTACGCCTTGCTTTCCGCCACCACTTCTCTCACCGCGGAGCGGTCGAACGTCAGTCGCGTGCCGTCGCCGGCGCGAACGATGATTTTGTCCTCATCGACCGAGTCGATGATGCCGTGCAATCCACCGATCGTGATGATTTTATCGCCTTTTTTCAAATTCGCCTGCATTTGCTGGATGGCGCGTTGCCGTTTTTGCTGCGGGCGAATGAGCAAAAAGTAGAAAATCACAAAAAACAGCACAATCGGCAACAAATTGGCGATCGCTGCGTTCATGCAATCCCCCTCCTTTCCGGTCGTCAAAAGTTTTTTGCATTCGGCTTGTTGAAGCCGTAGCGTTCGAAAAATTCCTCACGGAAATCGGCGAGTCGATCTTCGCGGATCGCTTGTCTCACCTGCTCCATCAATTTTATCAAAAAATAGACGTTATGGTAAGACGTGAGGCGGATGCCAAATGTTTCATCACATTTGATGAGATGGCGGATGTACGCGCGCGTATAGTTCCGGCACGTGTAGCAGTCGCAGTTCGGATCGAGCGGCGAGAAGTCGCGAGCGTACTGAGCATTTTTGATCACCACCCGTCCTTCGCTCGTCATCACCGTCCCGTTGCGGCCGATGCGCGTCGGCAATACGCAGTCGAACATGTCGATGCCGCGGATCGCCCCGTCGATGAGCGAATCCGGCGAACCGACGCCCATTAAATAGCGGGGCTTGTCCGCCGGCAGAAGCGGCGTCGTAAACTCAAGCACCCGATTCATGACCTCCTTCGGCTCGCCGACCGACAACCCGCCGACCGCATAGCCCGGGAAATCGAGCGACACTAAATCGCGGGCGCTTTGCCGGCGCAAATCTTCATATTCACCGCCTTGGACGATGCCAAACAGCCCTTGCTCATTCGGGCGGCGGTGCGCCTTCAAGCAGCGCTCCGCCCAACGGCTCGTCCGCTCGATGGACTGTTTCATGTATTCATACGTCGCTGGATACGGCGGGCACTCATCAAACGCCATGATGATGTCGGCGCCAAGCGCATTTTGAATCTCGACTGCTTTTTCCGGCGATAAAAACAGCTTATCGCCGTTTAAATGGTTGCGGAAATAGACGCCTTCTTCCTCGATGCGGCGGAATTCACTGAGGCTGAACACTTGGAAGCCGCCGGAATCCGTCAAAATGCCTCGATCCCAATTCATAAACGCATGCAACCCGCCCGCCTCCTCGACGATGTCATGGCCCGGCCGAAGCCATAAATGGTACGTGTTGCTCAAAATGACGCCTGCACCCATTTCCTTCAACTCTTCCGGCGACAGCGTCTTGACCGTCGCGAGCGTCCCAACCGGCATAAACATCGGCGTTTCAAACGAGCCGTGCGGCGTATGGAGGATGCCAAGGCGCGCGCCCGTCTGCCGGCACGTTTTGATCAGTTCAAAGCGAATCGGTGTCGTCAACGTGCTCGTCTCCTTTCTCAAATGATGAGCATCGCATCACCGAAGCTGAAAAAGCGGTATCGCTCTTTGACCGCTACTTGATACGCGTGCAAAATATTTTCGCGCCCGGCGAGCGCACTCACGAGCATGATGAGCGTCGATTTCGGCAGGTGGAAGTTCGTCACCAGCCCATCAATCCCTTTGAACTCATAGCCCGGATAGATGAAAATGTCGGTCCAGCCGCTTTCTGCAACAAATCGGCCGTTATGTTTGCCGGCGATCGTCTCGAGCGTCCGTGTCGACGTCGTGCCGACGGCGATGATGCGGCCGCCCTGCTCCCGGACGCGGTTTAACGTCTCAGCCGTTTCCTCGCTCATTTGATAAAATTCGGCGTGCATATCGTGCTTCTCGACGTCGTCCACTTGCACTGGCCGAAACGTGCCAAGCCCGACATGAAGGGTGATGAAGACGATATGCACCCCTTTTTCGCGAATGGCGTCAAGCAGCTCTTCGGTGAAATGCAAACCGGCGGTTGGCGCCGCTGCCGAACCAATTTCACGGGCGTACACCGTCTGATACCGTTCCGGGTCGTCAAGCTTTTCTTTAATGTACGGGGGCAGCGGCATCTCCCCAAGTTCGGCCAATACTTCATAAAACAGGCCGTCATACGAAAACTCAAGCACTCGCCCGCCGTGCTCAAGCGTATCGAGGCAGACGGCTTCAAGCTTCCCCTCGCCAAAGGTGAGTTTCGTTCCTGGCTTGACTCGTTTTCCCGGCTTGACGAGCGTCTCCCAACGGTCGCCGTCCAATTGCTTTAACAGCAGCACTTCGACCGTTCCGCCCGTTTCCTCTTTTTCGCCGTAAAGCCGCGCCGGCATGACGCGCGTATCGTTTAAAACGAGGCAGTCGCCCGGATTCAAGTACGAAATAATGTTGCGAAACGTTTCATGGCGAATGGCGCCCGTTCGTTTATCGAGCACCATGAGCCTTGATGCCGCCCGGTCTGGAAGCGGCGTTTGCGCAATCAACTCTTCCGGCAAATGAAAATCAAACAAATCGACTTTCATCCTATTTCGCGCAGGAGACTCCCACTTCAACGACCAAAGGGAGTAAGTGGGAGAGGAATGCGCGTTCCCCCCTTTCTTTTGTGTATGATATAATAAAGGCGTGGAGAAAACCGTTCAATAA